>CAJOCT010000061.1:3823-15742 GCA_905236725.1 uncultured Selenomonadaceae bacterium
GTAAACAAAAAAAAATCCCCCTTTCGGAGGAAATTATAACATAAAATTTTTACTTTAAATTTGATTAAAATTTACGGCAGAAATATTTTTTTCTTTCAACAAATTTAAAATTTTCGGCGAGGTCACGGCGTTTAATTCTTCTTCAAAATCGTGTTCCCATTCGCAAAAATTTTGTAAAATTTTGTTGTCAGTGCCCGGATGCAACATAACTTCGGTTGTGCCTTCGTGCAAATTTAAAATTAAATTTTCCAAGAAATTTTCGCTGACGGATTCGCCCGCGACGATTCCCGCAAAATGTTCGGGAGTCGTGAAATTTTTTTTACGCGCCTTATATTTTGCAAATTTTGCGAGAGAACTCAACCCGAAACGGCCGACAAATTTTCCGAAACTGTTTAATTCTCCGTCAAAAATTTTTGTATTTGCCGCACGCATTTTGGAAATTTTTGCAGTTTTCGCCAAATCCAAACAAATTTCAATAATTCCCGGAATGTGATGCAAGTGCGTTAAATTTATTTTCGCGCTCAAAACTTTTTCGAGCTGTGCGGCAAGTTCAATTTTTATTTCGCCGAGTGAAATTTTTCCTTGAAAATATTTTTTTAAGAAGACGACGTAATTTTCATGAAAAATTCCCTCTTCAGTGACGAGCGAAGGAATTTTTTCCGGCGGCAGGACAGGAAAGCCGTTTGCAAGCGTAAAATGTATTCCCACGCCCAAATCGGGATTTTTTTTTGCAACCTCAACCGCATCGTCAAAAAATTTTCCGCCCGCCATAATCGTCGCCGATTTCAAACAACCTGCGCGAAAACTTTTTTCGACTGCGCGGTTAATAAGTTCGTGCCGTCCGAAGTCGTCCGCGTTGATGATTAAATTTTTCATTTTATTTTCGTGTTCCTTTCAGTCGGTATAAATTGCGGCGTTTTTCCGTTCATCTCGTCCAACAAATAAATCGGTCGATGTTTTGTTTCGTGGAAAATTTGCGATAAATATTCTCCGATAATTCCCAACGCCAAAAGTTGCGTACCGCCCAAAAATAACATCACCGTCAGCAAAGTCGGGTAACCCGCAACCGGATCGCCGTAAATCAACGCCATTGAAAAAACGAAAATCATATAAGCTATCGCGCCGAAAGAGACCGTCAGTCCCAAAAAAGTCATTAGGTGCAACGGCGCGGTTGTGAATGAAGTCATTCCCTTCATCGCCAGGTTGAACAGCGCGATATAATTCCAAGTTGTTTGTCCCGCCGCTCTCGGCTGAACTTCAAAGGGAATTTCTTTTTTTCGATAGCCTACCCAAGTGAAAAGACCTTTCGTGAATCGTTGATTTTCGCGCAGAAGTTTTAACGACTCGATGCAACGGCGCGATAAAAGTCGAAAGTCACCTACATCGCGTTGCATTTCGTAAGACGTGGAAAATTTTTTCATCAGCTTGTAAAAAATATTTGCGCAAGTTCTTTTCAGCCAAGTTTCTCCTGCGCGATCAACTCTTTTTGCACAAACGTCGTCGTAACCTTCGCGCCAAAACTTTATCATCTCGGCAATACTTTCGGGCGGATGTTGCAGGTCAGCGTCCATAATTACCACCGCGTCGCCGTCCGCGTAATCAATTCCCGCCATCATTGCGGATTCTTTGCCGAAATTTCTGCTTAAACTCAAATAATTCGCGTTGGGATATTTTTCAGAGATTGCGCGAAGTTTTTCCAAAGTTGAATCGCGGCTGCCGTCGTTGACGAAAATATAATTAAATTCGCAGTCGGGAATTTTTTCGACGCAACTTTGCACAGCCGGATAAAAAAGGTCAATGACTTCCTCTTCATTGTAACACGGTACAATAATCGTAATCTTGTCCATAAAAAATTTTTCTCCTCGACTTTCTTTAAAAAATTTTAAACGGCGTATAATTCATTGAAGTAAAGCAAAAATCCTGTTAAAATAATTTTCAAGTAAAATTTTGCGGGTGAACTTTATGACGTACATTTTTTTTTCAATCGCGGCGGTCATTTTAATTTTACTCTATCGATTTTTGCCGAATCGAAAAGTTTTTATGTATTTTTGCGTTTTGATGATTTTTGTTTTCGGCGCGAGTGCTTTTTTTCAGTACAAGTTGAATCAACAGCAAATGATAACGCGCGAGCAGATTGAGGAAATTCGCGCACAACAGCAAATTTTTGCAGAGTGGTATGCGGCTTATCAAAAAGACATTGAGCAACTCGACAGGAATTGGCAACTTTATTACAACTTGGTCGACACGTTGAAGACGGCGGAAATTTACGAGTATTCGACTTATGAGCAACTGGAGGAGCTGGAGTGGGCGGCGATTGACGAGCAAGTAAAAATTTATAATCTGAACGTGCCGCCGGAGTTGGACGCGGAATCTCATGAACTTTTGGCGCGGGTGATTCACAAAACAAAAATTTATTCCGACGCGCAGGTTAAAGTTATTTCGGCGGTTTGCGCGGCGGCGAATCCCGAAGGTGTTGAAAATTTTGACTTGGAAGCCTTGAACAAAAAAATTAAAGATATTACCATTCGCGAAAGTCCGGCGGGGCTTTTTACCGCGAGCGAAATTTCTGCAATTCGCGATAAATTGGTCGTTCCCGGGGAAGGTGCAGTTGATGAAAAATTATAAAACCGTTGCCACAGAAAAAATTTTCACTGCGGATTATGAGATAAAAAAATCCAAATTTATTGCCAACGTCAAGCACGTTGAGACCGAAGAAGAGGCGCGGGAATTTATTCAGCACGTCAAGAAAAATTTTTTCGACGCGCGTCATAATTGTTCGGCTTATGTACTCGGCGAAAACGGCGATAAACAAAAATCGAACGATGACGGCGAACCGGGCGGCACTGCGGGCAATCCGATTTTGGAAACTGTCAAAAATAATTTGCTGACATTTACGGCGGTCGTCGTGACAAGATATTTCGGCGGAATAAAACTCGGCGCGGGCGGTTTGATTCGCGCTTATGCTCACACTGCCGCGCTGGGAATTTCTGCCGCGCAAATTGTCGAGATGAAAATTTTTCAAAAAATCTCTTTGACGCTTGAATATAATTTTTTGGCGACGGTGGAAAATTTTTTGCGACAAAAAAAAATCCGCGTCGAAAATTCTGATTACGCAGAAGTCGTTACATTGAAAATTTTAATTTTGCCTGAAGAAGTCGAAAATTTTTTATCTGAACTGACGGAATTGACCGCCGCAAACTTTTTATCCGAAGTCGAAGAAAAAATTTTAGTTCCTGTTGCAACATAAAAATTTTTCATTACGCATTACGCATTACTAATTACGCATTAAAAAAAAGTTCCCCTCAAAAAAAGTTCGAGGGGTTTTTTATTTGCACAAACGCTCAAAAAATTTTACTCGTTGAAATAGCTGTAAGCCCTGGCCGCAACGGCAATTTGCTGTTGTTTATCGGCAGAAGTATTGTTTAAATCCTGGAAACCGGACGCGGCGAAAGGATTGCCGGTACCTGCGTTAGCAAATTCGGTGTATTCGTCGTCTTTTTCCATAATCTCAGAAATTCTGTCCACAGAAACCTCAATCGTCTCTTCGTTGGTTTTACTGAATTCACTGGTTCCGAGATTGGTTTCGGTTCCCGAGCTTGAAAGATGCGGGTTGCTTTCGTGCATTCTTACCGCAGTTGCCTGACCGCCCAAACGTTCGGCTTGAAGGTTGCTTTGCATGAAAGAAGCAGCACTGTTGACACCGCCAATTCCCTGAATTGCCATAAAAATCCCTCCTTCCCTGAAAAATCTCCGCCATTAACTTAAAACGCGAGCATCTGCACAAACAACGTTCAAAACGAACCGCGCAAATTTTTTTATCACGAAACTAAAACTTCTCACATAAATTTTTCGGTTTAATTTTTCCACAACTTAAATTTAAAATTGAAAAAATTTTTCCGCGCAGTTAAAATAAAAAAAATTTTTTGGAGTGATTTATTTTTGGAAAGCACAACATTTTTTTATTTCTTGACCGCGTCAATTTTGCTGACACTTGCGCCGGGACCGGACAATTTATATTTGCTGACGAAAAGTCTTTCAAGCGGAGCAAAAAGTGGCGTAATTTTATCGGCGGGACTTGTGAGCGGAATAATTTTTCACACGTTCTTGGTAATGATCGGAGTTGCGGCGATAATTCAAAATTCGTCGTTCGCGATGACTTTGCTGAAAATTTTCGGCGCGGCGTATCTTTTATTTTTGGCGTTCAAATCTTTTCAAGCGGGACGGCGCGGAGAAAAAATTTCCATAAAAAAAACCGATTCGCAATCGGCAATATTTGAACTTTATCGACGCGGCGTTTTGATGAATGTTTTAAATCCGAAAGTTTTATTATTTTTTCTTGCATTTTTGCCGCAGTTTATAAATTTGTCTTCGGAGTCGGCAAGTTTACAAATAATTTTTTTGGGCATAACGTTCGCCGTGCAAGCATTTTTAATTTTTTCGGCATTGGCAATTTTCGCGGGGAAAGTAAGAAATTTAATCCTCAAGAAAAAAAATCTCGGGCAAATTTTCAGTTACGTCGAAGCGGCAGTTTTAACCTTAATTGCCGTGAGTTTAATTTTTTTGTGAAACGATGAAAAAATTTTTTAAGCGTTGATAACTTGCAAATTTTTTATTGACATATCTTCCGGACCTGTAATTTGACAGCCTTTTTTCTTCGCGTAATGAATGTAATCCAAAATTTCTTTCGTAACTCTTTCGCCCGGCGCAAGAATGGGGATGCCCGGCGGATAACACATTAAAAATTCGGCGGCAGTTTTCCCGACTGTTTCATCAATCGGCAGAGATTTTTTCTTCGAGTAAAAAGCCTCTTTCGGAGTTGCGTCAACAATCGGGTCGATGTATTCTGTTTTCAAAAGTTTTGACGGGTCTTTTCTATAATTTCTTTTTATATCGGCGAGAGCTGAAACAAGTCGTTCAATGTCTTTTTTTCTGTCGCCGATCGAAACATAAGCCAAAGTGTTCGCGATGTCGCCAAATTCCATTTGAATATCGTATTCATCGCGCAGAATATCGTAAACTTCAATTCCCGCAAGCCCTACCGCGCGAGTGAAAATAGAAAGTTTCGTCGTGTCGAAGTCAAAAACCGCGTCGCCGTCCGCAAGTTCTTTTCCGTAAGCGTACCAGCCGCCGAGAGAATTTATTTCGTCGCGAGCATATTCGACCAGGTCAATCACGCCGTCAAAAATTTTTTCGCCGTTGAGTGCCAAATTTCTGCGCGAAATATCCAAACTGCTCATCAAAAGATAAGATCCCGAAGTCGATTGCGTCAAATTTATAATTTGATGAACGTAACCCGCGTTAATATTTTTGCCGATTAAAAGCAAAGAAGATTGAGTTAAACTTCCGCCGGATTTATGCATTGAGACCGCCGCCATATCCGCGCCTACACTCATCGCGGATTTCGGAAGTTTTTTGTTGAAATAAAATTGCGTGCCGTGCGCCTCGTCCGCCAGCATTTTCATTCCGTGTTCGTGAGCGGCTTGAGTAATTTTTTCAATATCCGAACAAATTCCGTAATAAGTCGGATTGTTCACCAAAACCGCCTTCGCTTCGGGATTTTTTTCCATCGCGTCGATAACTTCAGAAACTTTCATACCGAGAGAAATTCCCAGTTTTTCGTCAACTTGCGGATTTATGTAAACGGGAGTCGCGCCGCATAAAATTAAAGCGTTGATTGCGGAGCGGTGAACATTTCGCGGCAAAATAATTTTTTCGCCCGGCTTAACGGTTGATAAAACCATCGCTTGAACAGCCGAAGTCGTCCCGCCTACCATAAAAAAAGAATTTTCCGCGCCGAATGCCTCCGCCGCCAATTTTTCCGCGTCGCGAATGACCGAAGTCGGATGGCAGAGATTATCCAACATTTTCATCGAATTAACGTCAACGTCGAGACAATCTTGACCCAAAAATTCCGCAAGTTCACGATTACCGCGCCCGCGCTTGTGTCCGGGTACGTCGAATGGAACGAGCCGAGCCGCCTTCATTTTTTCCAACGCCTCAAGTATCGGCGCACGATTTTGATTCAAATATTCCAATCCCAAATTTATCAGCCTTTCAAAAAAAATTTTTTCCCGCGCATTTTAACAAGATTTTCAAGATAAATAAACGCAAAAATTTTATTCGAGGCGTGCAATTTCAGTTTTCAATAGTTCGATTTTTTTTTGAAGTCGAGAAAATTTTTCTGTTTCGACGGCGGCGGGACTTTTCATCATTTCACTTTCGACGCGCAAAAGTTTTTTTAAACTCTGCTCAAGAAATTTTTTTAAGAGCGGAGATTTTTCTTTTTTTGTCGGCGAAGAAATTTTTTCGGGATTTTTTACGGCAAAAATAATTTCGTAAATAATTCCGCCTGCCTCCGCCAAATCGACATCGGCAACGCAAAAATTATTTTTTTCAATCCACTCAAAAACTTTTTCTGTCGCGTTCATCGGCTGAAGAATTAAATTTTCTGCAGAATTTAAAATTTCCGGCGAATCGTTCAAAATTTCGCAAATCAAACCGCCGCCCATTCCCGCAATACAAATCGTATCAACTTCACCTGTGCGAAGAATTTTTAAGCCGTCGCCTTGTCGAACGCTGATAATTTTTTCAAAGCCCGAATCAGAAATATTTTTTTTTGCGGCTTGAAGAGGTTGAAAATTTTTGTCGCCCGCAACGATAAAACTTGAAATATTTTTTTTTGCAAGTTCAATCGCCAAATAACCGTGATCCGTCCCGATGTCTGCAACGCGGCTGTCCTGCGGAATAAAATTTATTATCGCCCGCAACCTTGAATCAATCATCTTATCCCCCAAAATAAAAAGGACGCCCTCGACTGCGTCCTGTTATTTTCTGAAATGGCTCCCCGAACTGGACTCGAACCAGTGACTCCCTGATTAACAGTCAGGTGCTCTACCGACTGAGCTACCGAGGAATTAACTGCGCAGATTTTAAATAAAAATTTCGCCTTTGTCAAGCTGAAATTTTTATGATATTATTCGGCGTATAAAAAAGTTGGGAGGGAAATTTTAATATGATAAAAGATGCGGTTGACGCGGTCGTCAAAATGATTGTGGCGCAAAAGGATTATTTGTCACAGCTGGACGCAAAAATCGGCGACGGAGATCACGGGGCGAATATGGTCAGAGGCGCACAGGCGGCGGTTGAGGCTTTGGAAGAACTCAACGACTCGGAACTTGAAGACCTGAAAAAAGTTTTGCAGGCGATAGGCGAGGCAGTCGCAATGAACGTCGGCGGAAGTTCGGGGCCTCTTTACGGCACGGGAATTTTGGAGGCGGCTAAGGTTGCTGATAAAAATTCCGCGCTCGACCTCGAAACTTTGGAAAAACTTTTCGGCGCGGCAATTTCGGGGATTCAGCGACGCGGTCACGCTCAAAAAGGCGACAAAACTATGCTGGACTCATTGATTCCGATTTACGAAACTTTCAAGGCGGGAAATTCTGCCGGAAAAAATTTGGTAACTGTTTTGACTGAAGCGAGGGACGCGGGGCGCGACGGAGTAGAATTTACAAAGACCATCGCGGCGAAGCGCGGGCGTGCCAGTTATCTCGGCGAAAGAAGCATCGGCTTCGAAGACCCGGGCGCAGTCAGTTCACTTCTCATTTATCAAACTTTGTGCGGTTACTGGATTGACAGTTTAAAATAATTTCGCGCAAGAAAAATTTTTCTTGACAGATTTTAATTCATATGATAATCTTTGCAACTGTCAACCGAAGTGATTCGGTAAGTTGAAATCGCGGGGTGGAGCAGTCGGTAGCTCGTCGGGCTCATAACCCGAAGGTCGCAAGTTCAAGTCTTGCCTCCGCAACCAACGCTGATGTAGCTCAGTCGGCAGAGCGTATCCTTGGTAAGGATAAGGTCACCAGTTCAATCCTGGTCATCAGCTCCATTCGGCGGCATAGCTCAGTTGGCTAGAGCATTCGGTTCATACCCGGAGTGTCCCCGGTTCAAATCCAGGTGCCGCCACCAATTATGAAAAAAAAGGAAAGTTCCCCGCGTGAGGGGTTTTATTTTTAAGGAGGCAGAGAAATGCGCGTAAACATTACCCTGTCCTGTACCGAATGCAAAAACCGAAATTACAGGACGAACAAAAACAAAAAAAATACTCCCGACAGAGTTGAAATCAAAAAATATTGCAAGTTCTGCAAAAAGCACACGGCTCACAAGGAAACAAAATAAATCGGCTGAGAGGTGCTGAAATTGGCAGAAAAAAAAGGCGTGGTGCAATTTTTGAAGGAAGTTCGCGCCGAATTGAACAAAGTTTCTTGGCCGACAAAAAAAGAATTGTTTTCCTACACGGGAGTTGTCGGGTTGGCGGTCGTTCTGGTCTGTGCGCTGATTTGGGTATGTGATACGGCATTTGCAAGGTTGTTTCGCGTTATTCTCAGCTGAAAGGATTTCACATGGAACAAAATAATAATTCGCAGCCGGATTATAAATCCCAGCGTGCGTGGTATGTGATTCATACTTATTCGGGCTACGAAAACAAGGTTAAAGCCAATCTGGATAAAAAAGTCGTGGCGCAGGATTTGGGCGACGTGATTTTTGATGTTGTCGTTCCAATGCGCGTCGAGTCCGAATACAAGGACGGCAAGCGGCGCACGGTGCAGAGAAAAATTTTTCCCGGTTATGTCATGGTTGATATGATTGTGAATAATTATTCTTGGTTTGTCGTGAGAAATACGCAGGGCGTGACGGGTTTCGTCGGTTCAGAAAAAGAGCCGATACCTTTGACGGAGGAAGAGGCTTATAAAGTCTTGAAAACTCTTTCCGAAAGCCGCCCCGAAGATATGCCGCTCGGCTTTTCGGTCAACGATCAAGTCAGAATTATTTCGGGTTGGTTTGAAAATCGAATTGCGACGGTTAAATCTGTCGATACGCAAAAACGCCGCGTAAAAGTTTTGGTTGAAGGCGCGTCCGTTGATTTGGACGTGAGTCAGCTTGAAAAAATGGATTAAAATTTTTCAGCGAGAGGAGGTGAAAATATGGCAAAGAAAAAAGTCACTAAGGTCGTAAAGTTGCAAGTTCCGGCGGGTAAGGCAACTCCTGCGCCGCCTGTAGGTCCTGCACTCGGTCAGGCGGGCGTTAATATTATGGCGTTCGTCAAAGAGTTCAACGATCGCACAGCTCAACAGGCAGGCTTGATTATTCCTGTCGAGATTTCGGTTTATGAGGACAGATCTTTCTCCTTCATAACGAAAACTCCTCCGGCGGCGGTCTTGTTGAAGAAGGCGGCGGGTATTGAAAAGGCTTCGGGTGAGCCGAACAAAAACAAAGTCGCCAAACTTCCCCGCGCCAAAGCTCAAGAAATCGCGGAACTGAAAATGCCCGATCTTAACGCGGCTTCAGTCGAGGCGGCAACGCGGATGATTGAAGGCACGGCTCGCAGTATGGGCATTGAAATCGTTGCTTGAGTCGAAACTGTGGAAGATTTTTTAATCGTCAGTACCACGAGGAGGAATTTTTTTAATGGCAAAGAAGAGCAAAAAATATCGTGCCGCCTTAGAGTTGCTCGAAGCCGGAAAATTTTATTCGGCTGAAGAGGCTGTTGACTTGGTGAAGAAGACGGCTACGGCAAAATTTGACGAAACTGTCGAAATGCATGTTCGTCTCGGCGTTGATCCGAAATACGCAGATCAACAGGTTCGCGGCGCGATCGTCCTGCCGAACGGCACGGGCAAAACCAAAAGAGTCTTGGTCTTCGCGAAGGGTGACAAAGTTCAAGAGGCTGAAAAAGCCGGTGCGGATTTCGTTGGCGCGGAAGAGTTGGCTGATAAAATCAAAGGCGGCTGGTTCGACTTCGACGTCGCAGTTGCTTCGCCGGATATGATGGGCGTCGTCGGCAAGCTCGGTAAACTTTTGGGACCGCGCGGTTTGATGCCTAACCCGAAACTCGGCACCGTCACGCCTGATCTTGCGAAAGCAATCGCGGAGCAAAAAGCCGGTAAAGTCGAATATCGTACTGACAAAGCGGGCAACATTCACTGCCCGATAGGCAAAGCGTCTTTTGAAGCCGACAAGCTCAAAGAAAATTATCAGACTCTGCTTGATACGCTCATTCGCGTCAAACCGGCGGCGGCTAAAGGTCAATATGTTCGCTCGATTACTTTGAGTGCAACGATGGGGCCGGGCGTGCCGATTACCGTTTAAAATCGCATAAAAATTTTTAGGTTAAATTTGATCGCAGACAGCAGGTTCGATTTTTCGTATAAATCCTGCCGAGATCGGGGCTTTACCATTAAAAAAGTTTCTCCGATTGTCTGAGGTCGGGGAATTTTTTATTGACTTTTGGGAGGTGAAAACGTGGGTGTAACACCTAAGAAACAGGCTGTAGTTGCCGAAATTAAAAATTGGCTGACTACTGCGCAGGCTGTTGTCTTGACGAGTTATCGCGGCTTGAACGTGGCGACCGATACTGAAATGCGTCGTGAACTTCGCGCGGCGGGCGTAACTTACAAAGTTGTCAAAAATACTATGTTGAGAATTGCGGCTAAGGAAGCGGGCATCGAGGGGCTTGATTCTCACCTTGAAGGCACGACGGCAATCGCTTTTTCTGCCGAAGATGCAGTTGCTCCGGCAAAAGTTCTCTGCAACTTTATGAAGAAAAATAAACTTGAAGATCAGGGAATTTTGACAATTAAAGTCGGCATTCTTGACGGCAAAGTTATCGACGCAAAAGAAGTTAAAGCTCTTGCCAACTTGCCGAGCCGTGAGGAACTTATCGCGAAACTGCTTGGCAGCATGAACGCCCCGATTGCAAACACCGTCGGCGTACTTTCCGGCATTATTCGCAACTTTGTCGGCGTTGTCGAGGCTTATCGCGAAAAGAAAGCAAAAGAATCTGCCGCTTAATCGGTTGGCAGTTATCAGATTTTAGTTTTTGGTAAAATTGAAATTTTTGGAGGTAAAAATATAATGACTAAAGAAGAAATTATGCAAGCTATTGAAAGCATGACGGTTTTGGAACTTTCCGAACTCGTTAAAGCTATGGAAGAAAAGTTTGGCGTTTCTGCGGCGGCTCCCGTGGCTGTTGCGGCAGTCGGTGCGGCTCCTGCGGCTGCGGCTGACGAAGAAGAGAAAACCGAATTTGATGTCATTCTTGCCGAAGTCGGCGCGGAAAAAATCAAAGTCATCAAAGCCGTTCGCGAAGAAACCGGTCTCGGACTTAAAGAGGCTAAAGCTCTTGTTGACGGCGCACCCGCTCCCGTTAAAGAAAAAATTTCCAAAGCCGATGCTGAAGCTCTTAAAGCTAAACTTGAAGAAGTTGGCGCGAAAGTCGAAATCAAGTAATTTCTGCAAATTAAAACTTGTCGATAAAAAAATCCGGCTGAGTAAAAAAACTCGGGCGGATTTTTTATTTTCTCCAAAAAAACACTTGACAAATCAAATTGGGGGGGGGGTATACTACAGGTTAAGTATTTTTAAAGTCAAATGTTTTTATCAAGGAGGAAAAATATTATGTCAATGGTGATTCAACACAACGCACAAGCACAGTTGGCACTTGGTGAACTAAATAAGAATGTCACTAAGGTCGGCAAGTTGTTGGCGAAAGTTTCAAGCGGACAAAAAATAAATTCCGCACAAGATGACGCATCGAGTTATGTAATTTCGGAAAAAATGCGCGAACAAATTCGGACGCTTTTGCAGGACGATCAAAACGTTCAGAACGGTTCTTCACTTTTCAAAATTGCGGAAGGCGGAATCAGTAATATCGTCGAAGAACTTCGCAATTTAAAAGAACTCGCGATTAATTCGGCGAATGACACAAATACCGATATGGATCGCCTGACTATTCAAAAAGAATTTGACCAAAAAAAGGCGAATATCAACGACATCGCAACCACTACCAATTACAACGGAAAAATTTTGCTCGACGGCAGGTACGGCAGAAAGTTGGAGGACGTTTATTCCAAAATTTGG
>CAJOCT010000062.1 GCA_905236725.1 uncultured Selenomonadaceae bacterium
TTTACACTGATGAATATAAAAAATCGCTTGAAAACAAATAAGATTTTTTAGGAGGTTTTTTTGTGGAGATAAAAAAAATTCATGACGATTTAAATTTGGAAGTCGCCTTGATCGGCAGACTCGACGCAATCACGGCGATTGAACTTGATAAAAGTTTGCGCTCCGAGCTCGACGAAATTGAAAAGTTGACGATTGATTTAAAGGATTTGGAATATATTGCGTCGGCGGGCTTAAGAATTTTACTTAAATTCAAAAAGCGCATGGACAATCATGGCGCAATGAAAGTTATCAACGTCAAGCCCCAAGTTCGCGAGGTTATGGATATGACGGGCTTTTCGGAATTTCTTATGCCGGACGAAGGGAAAAAATTCGGCGGCTTTTCGATTGAATTTTGAGGAGGTTTTTTTGACGATGAAACCTTTTGAGTTTGAGGGGCGTTTTTTTCGCTCAAAAGTCCCGATTCCTTTCGTTGAAGAAAATTTTTATTTGCCGAAAAAAATTTTTATCGAAGGATATTTTCCCGCCGGCACGATTTTTAAATTTCAAGAGCCGGTCTGCAGTAAAAAAATTGACCCGTATAATTCATCAAACGAAGTCAACGACTACTGCCACGCCGTCAGCCTTCTTTACAGCAACAAATTTAACGGCGCGGACGATTCGGAGGAAGAATATAAAGTTATTTTTCACGTGGACTTGAGCGCACTTTTTTTGTTGGTTGACCCGCTTGACGAAAACGGAAAAATTATTGAGCTTTAATATGGAAACTTTTAAAATCGAAGGCGTTGTTTTAAATACGGCGGATTTCGGTGAGGCAAACAGAGTTGTCACGCTTTTTACGAAAGAGCTCGGCAAACTCGAAACGAATGCTTACGGCTGTCGAAGGGCGAAAAGTCCGCTGTCCGGAGCGACGCAGATGTTTAATCACATATCGGCGGAAATTTCTCAAGGCGGTAAGGTCGACATAATTCGCGAGGCGGAGATTTTGGATTTTTACGGAAATTTGACGGCGGATATTGAGCGGCTGGCTTATGCCGCATTTTTTTTTGAAATCGTTGACAAAATGACTTTGCCGAAATTTCCCGAACCCGATATTTTCGACTTGTTGATAAAATCTTTGCCCGCGCTCAATTCCAGAAATCCGAAAATCGCCGCGTTAATCGGGGCTTGTCAATTTATGCAATTAAGCGGCGTTCAACTGAATTTTACAAACTGCGTTCACTGCGGAAAAATTCTTGAGGGTGACGCTGCAATCAGTTTAAATGACGGCGGCGCGGTTTGTCCCGATTGCAAAGAAAAATCGGTTGATGTTTTACGTTACCCGGAATTTTTGCGCCTGACTTTTGAAACGATGTTAAAATTCGACTGGAAAGAAAAAACAAAATTGACTTTCAAAACGCGACAAATTTTGACGGCGGAAAAATTTTTTCTTGCTTACATAAAGTCAATTTTGGGCAAAGAATTAAATTCCGTGAAATTTATTCGCCAACTGGAGGGCTTGAAGTTATGAAAAATTTTTTTGCTTTCAGCGTAATTTTTTTTATTTTGATTTACTGTTCGACAACTTTTGCGGAAAATAAATTTAAATTCCCCGCGCCGATTTTGACTGCGGAATTTTCAAAAATGGATTATCCGCCGCTTTATCCGACTTATTCTTGGTTGCCCGTACCGAAAACAGAATTTTATCAAGTGCAGGTTTTTAAAGTTGATGACAATAAAATTGTTCGCGACTTAAAAAATGACGAAGGTTTTGACCGCGAGACTGATTGGCAACCTTTAAACGAGGTCGGAAAATATTTTTGGCAAGTTCGAGTTGTCGATAAAAAAAATAAACCGCTCAGCGATTGGTCGGAGAAAAAATTTTTTGAAGTTACCGCGCCGGTGACTTTCGCGGTTTTGGGCGACAGCATTTCTCACGGCGGCGCAAATTACATTCCCGCCGGTCAACTTTCTTGTCAGTGGGAGACTTATTGCGCCGTGCCGATAAAAAATCTTGCGCGGAGCGGCGATACGACCGAAATGATGATTGATCGATTCGATTCCGATGTTTTGCCGTTCAGCCCGAAAGTTTTGCTGATTATCGGCGGCGTGAATGATATTCGCGAGGGAAAAACTGCCGACGAAGTTATAAAAAATCTTGAAATCCTTCGCGAAAAATGTTTGAAAAATAATATTACGCCAATTTTCGGAACTCTTACGCCGATGAACGAAAAAATTATTCTTGCAAAAAAAATTTTTTTGACGGAAAAAGATTGGCGCACCGAACGAAAAAAAATTAACGCTTGGATTTTGCAAAACGGCGGAGTTGATATTTCTGCGGGACTTGAAGACAATTTCGGCGAACTGCGCGAAGATTTTACGCCGGACGGACTTCACCCCGATTTGCGCGGAAAAATGTTGATGGGCAGAGCCGTTGAAAATTATCTGCAAAAAAATTTCTCTGAACTCATTGCCGAAAAATAACTAAAAAAAAAATTTTTTCAAAGTACTTGATTTTTTATCAAGGGGGGGGGGGTATAATAAGGTTTAAGTACTTTGAATGGAGGTTTTTGAATTGGGCTTTTTGGGAGATTTGGGCAAAGAGTTAGGCAAGGCCGCGCTCAAAGGAGCTGTGGAGGGTTTGCAAAAGTCGATGGATCAGCGAAATGCACAGCAACGCCAAGCGGACTCAATGCAATTCGCCGCAAATGAGCAGGCTCTTCAGCAGGCGGGCGAAAGCGGAGATCTCGGGGCGATTGAAGAGTTGGCGTCTTCGTATTTTTTGCAAATGGATTATTCGCGGGCGGATTATTGGGCGCGTAAAGGTGCGCGGGTCAATGACAGCAGTTGCATGTGGTTGCTCGGAGAAATTGCTTTTGCGCAGGGAAATTTTTTTGAGGCGGATCAGTGGTTTTCGAGAAATATCAGCGTGAACGCGGATGTTGATTCAGCCAGCGAACTCGGATTTTTGTATTTGAATATTCAAGATAATCCCAATCAGCCCAAAGACATTGAAAAGGCGGCGAATCTTTTTCAGTTCGCGCTTCGGCAAAACAATTCTCATCCTGAGGCTTCATACGGGCTTGCCGTGTGCATGTTGCAGTACGAAAATTTTGATGAAAGTTTGCTTAAGCAACTTCTGCAAAATGCAACTTGGAGCGAAAATGCGGCGATTAAAGACGATGCCCGCCAATTTTTGCAGACGATGGCGGATAACGAAAGAGCCGCGACGACCAATAATCAACAGAATAACGGCGGCGGTTGCTTTATCACGACGGCGGTTTGCGGGAGTTTCGGTAAGGCGGATGATTGTTATGAGTTGACGGCGTTCAGAAATTTTCGCGACAGTTGGCTGGTACATCAAGCTGACGGAAAAAATCTAATCGCCGAATATTATGAACTTGCGCCGAAAATTGTCGAGAAAATAAATTCGCTTGCAGATTCGACCGAAGTTTATAAAAATATTTGGCGCGATTATTTGTCGGCTTGCCTGAAATTTATTGAAAAAGGCGAAAACCTTCAGTGCAAAAAAATTTATATCGATATGGTGGACACGCTCAAGAAAAATTTTTTGAAGTAAATTGATAATATTTTTTCCGGAGAAAGCTCGGACTTTTCGGGGTTCGAGTTTTTTTTGTTTTTAATTATCGACGCGCAAGTAAAAAAATGATATAATGAGCGAAATTTTTTTGAAAGGGAGCGTAGATTTGCAGAAACAACAAACTTTAAAAAGTTCGGTAGAGATTTTCGGCAAAGGCTTGCACTCCGGTGTTGATGTAAAACTTAAAATCTGTCCCGCAGAAGTTGACAGCGGAATTATTTTTGTGCGCGAGGATTTGCCGGGCAATCCGAAAATTCACGCGACGGCGGATAAAGTTACTTCGGTTTTGCGCGCGACGACTTTGGAAGAAAACGGCGTAAAAGTTTTTACGGTCGAACATCTTATGAGCGCGTTGGGAGCGAGCGGAATCGACAACGCCGAAATTTTTTTAAACGCAGAAGAACCGCCTGTTCTCAAAGGCAATTCAATAGATTTTTTTGAGCTGATAAAATCGGCGGGAATTGTTGAGCAGTCGAAGGAAAGAAAAATTATTCGGCTTGAAAAAATTTATCGCGTGGACGGAGATAACGGCGAAAAATTTATAATCGCCCTGCCTTATGACGGTTTCCGCGTCAGTTTCACTTCGATAAATCCCCACCCGATTGTCGGAATTCAGTACGAAGATTTTGAAATCACGGAAGAAATTTACGAAAAAGAAATTGCGCCTGCAAGAACCATTGCTTACGAAAAAGAAGTTGAGGCGTTGAGGAAAATGGGCTTGGGGCTCGGCGGCACGATTGAAAATGTTATCGTCTACAATGACGAAGGCTGGCTGAATGATTTAAAATATCCCGATGAGCTTGTCCGCCACAAAATTTTGGACGTTATCGGCGATATGCGCCTTGCAGGTTTTCTCAAATGCCATATAATCGCCTCTGCTTCGGGTCACGCACTCAATACGCAGCTTGCAAAAAAAATTTATAAAGATTACAAAATTAGTGGTTAGTGATTAGTGGATAGTGAATAGAAAAATTTTGACAACTGATAAAGGAGAGATATAAATGGTATTGGAAATTGAAGAAATTATGAAAATACTTCCGCACCGCCCGCCGATGCTCTTGGTAGACAGAATTTTGGAAATAGATCCGTTCAAGTCGGCGACGGGTTTAAAAAATGTCACGATGAACGAGCCGTTTTTTGTCGGACATTTTCCCGATTGCCCGATAATGCCCGGCGTTTTGGTTTTGGAAGCAATGGCGCAGGTCGGCGGAGTTGCAATGCTTTACCCCGAAGAACATCGCGGAAAAATTGCACTCTTCGGCGGAATGGACGATATAAAATTTAAAAAACCGATTGTCCCGGGAGATTCTCTCATAACTAAAGCAGAAATTGTTAAAGTTCGCGGAGACTTCGGCGTTCTTCACGCTGACGGCTACGTTGACGAAAAACTTGTTGCTTCGGCAGATTTTAAATTCGCGCTGAAACACAGCGAAGGCATTAAGGCTTGAGTTCAATCAGTAATGCGTGATGCGTAATGCGCAATGAAAAATCATTACGAATTACGAATTACGAATTACGCATTGATAAAGCGGGAGTTTGGTAAAATGATAAATCTTACAGACAGAGAAGAATCGAACATTCACCCGAGCGCAGTTATATCGCCCAGCGCGAAGATTGGAAAAAATGTAACGATCGGACCTTACACGGTTATCGGCGACGAAGTCGAAATAGGCGACGGCTCAAATATCGGACCGAATGCGGTCATTGCGCGGTGGACGACAATCGGCAAGGACTGCAGAGTTTTTCAATTCGCGTCGGTCGGCGAAATTCCGCAAGATTTAAAGTTCAAAGGCGAAAAAACTTTCACCTTCGTCGGCGACAGAACTGTTATCCGCGAGGGCGCAACAATTCATCGGGCGACGGGCGAAGGCAATGAAACCCGAATCGGCAGCGATTGCCTTTTGATGGCTTACATTCACGTTGCCCACAATTGCATTTTGGGAAATCACGTAATTATGTCGAATTTGGCAAGCTGCGCGGGACATGCAACGGTTGAAGACAGAGTCGTTATCGGCGGAATGGCGGGCGTTCATCAGTTCGTTAAAATCGGGCGCAACGCAATGGTCGGCGGAATGAGCAAACTCGTTCAAGATGTTGTCCCTTACACGATTGTTGACGGTCACCCTGCAAAAGTCGTCGGTTTGAATAACGTCGGAATTTCCCGCGCGGGTATTCCTCTTGAATCGCGCAGACTCATCAAAAAGGCTTATAAAATTTTATATCGTTCGGGCTTAAGTCTTGCGGAGGCAATCGCGGTTATTGAACAAGAGGTCGATTCTTGCGAAGAGGTTGAGCATTTTTTGAGGTTTTTACGAAATGCAGAGCGCGGTATTTGCCGTGAAAGACGCGAAGAAAATTAACGGAGGTTTTTATATATGGAAAAATTGGGACTGCTGGCAGGAGCAGGCAAGTTACCGGTCGAATGCGCAAGGTCGGCGCAGCAGTCCGGCTACGAAGTTTACGCGGTGGGACTTTTGGCGGAGACAGATCCGCAGATTGCAGAATTTTGCGCGGATTATCAACAAATCAGCGTGGCGCAACTCGAGGCGATTTTAAATTACCTTAAAAGCAAAGATTTACATCAAGTGATGATGATCGGCAAAGTCACGAAAGAATTGTTATTCAACGGCGCAGTTCAACCGGACGCAAAAATGTTGGAACTTATAATGTCACTTCCCGACAGAAGCGACGATACAATCATGTTGGCTTTCGTGCGCGAATTGGCAAAGGCGGGCTTGCAGGCGTTTGACCAAACAATGTTAATCCGCAGACTTATGCCGCACAGGGGAAATATCACGAACCGCGAACCGTCGGAAGATGAACGCCGAGATATTGACTTCGGTTTTATGATTGCAAAAGAACTCGGACGGCTTGACGTGGGTCAAACTGTTGTCGTGAAAAATCGCGCGGTTATGGCTCTTGAGGCAATCGAGGGCACGGACGAATGTATAAAGCGCGGCGGAACTTTGGCAAACGGCGGCGCGGTCGTCACAAAAGTTTCCAAGCCGCAACAAGACAATCGTTTCGACGTGCCGACTGTCGGGCGCAGGACAATCGAAGTTATGGCGCAGGTCGGCGCAACTGCTTTAGCGATTGAAGCCGATAAAACTTTGCTTGTCGACAGAGAAAACACCGTGAAATTTGCGGACGACAAGGGAATCGCGATTGTTGCGCTTTAAACTTCGAGCAGGTAAAAAATGCTTGCCAAATTTCCAATAATCATGTAAAATCTTATTGAAGATTGAAGAAAATAAAATTTCTTCAGTTTTTAGTTTGGTTGATGAGTTTGAAGCGGAGGGAGGGAAGAAATCGTGGCCAATGAAGTCAAGGTTGGTAAAAATGAATCCATCGACAGTGCTCTCCGTCGTTTTAAACGTACTTGTCAAAGAGCCGGAACGCTTGCAGAAGTTCGCAAGCGCGAACATTACGAAAAGCCGAGTGTGCGCCGTAAGAAAAAATCCGAGGCGGCTCGCAAACGCAAGTTCCGTTAATTCATTTTGAAAAATTCGGACGGAAATTTTTTAACGAAAAAAAGCTCCTTTTCGGGAGCTTTTTTTGTGGAATTTTATAAAAATTTTTTTCAGGTCAAAAAGCCGTTGATAATCTGCTCTTCAGCCTCTTTTTCGGTCAAGCCCAAAGTCATCAATTTAATCAGTTGGTCGCCCGCGATTTTTCCTATCGCCGCCTCGTGAACAAGTGCCGCGTCAACGTGATTCGCCTCAAGCGAAGGAACCGCCAAAATTTTGCCGTCGTCCATAATAATCGAATCGCATTCCGTGTGACCGTGACAAGGCGCGTTGCCGATAATTTTTAAATCAAGTTTCTGAAAAGATTTTTCCTTCGCAACTGAACGGCTCACAACGTCCGCGCCGGAATTTTCGCCGTCCAATGAAACGTGGTAAGCACTCAAAGCCGTTTGAACTCCGTGCGTCATCAGCCTTTCACGAACAAATAATTTTGCGTCCGCCTTCAAATTCGCCAAAGTTTTTCTGTTCGTCGAGTCAACGCCTTTAATTTGCACCATTTCCATTTCCATCGTCGAATTTTCGCCGAGATGGACTTCCGTGACGGGATTTAAAATTCTTTTGCCTGCGCCGTCGCCAGAGCCGTAATGTTTTTCAACGTATTTGATTTTGGAATTTTTCCCGACAAAAAATCTGTGAACGCCGTCATGTTGAGAATCTTGCACGCCACAATTATCAATTCCGCAACCTGCAACAATCACCACGTCGCAATTTTCGCCGACAAAAAAATCGTTGTAAACAACTTCTTTCAAGCCGCTTGCACTCAAAACAACGGGAATATGAACGCTTTCGTTGACGGTGCCGGGCTTTATGTGAATGTCAATCCCCGAGCCGTCCTCTTTTGAAACGATTTCGATATTCGCCGTGTTGTTTCGACTTGCAAGTTGACCGTTGACGCGGAAATTATACGCGCCTTCGGGGACTTGATGCAAATTTGCAACTTCGGCGAAAAGGCGTTTTTGTATTTCGTCGAATTTAAACATTTTTCACGCCTCCCGAGTCATTTTTTTGCAAGATTGGACAGCCGAATCAGTTCCGATAATTTGCGGCAAAATTTCTTCCGCCGCGCCCTGTCTGCTGACTTTCCCGCCCTCAATGACAATGATTTCGTCGGCGATGTTCAAAATTCGCTCTTGGTGAGAAATTACGATAATTGAACTGTCGCTGATATTTTTCCGCATACTCTCAAAAATGCCGATTAAATTCTGAAAGCTCCAAAGGTCGATTCCCGCTTCAGGCTCATCGAAAATTGAAAGTTTAGTTTTTCGCGCGATTATTGTAGCAATTTCGATTCGTTTGAGTTCGCCTCCGGATAGAGAAGAATTTACTTCGCGGTTGATGTAATCCCGCGCACAAAGTCCGACCTCCGCAAGATAATCGCAGGCGTTGGCGAAAGATAATTTTTTCTTCGCCGCAAGTTTCAAAAGGTCAAAAACTTTTATCCCCTTGAACTTAACGGGCTGTTGAAAGGCGAAGCTGATTCCGAGATTCGCGCGTTCGGTGATATTTTTTTCGGTGATGTCCTCGCCGTTGAGAAAAATTTTTCCTTCAGTCGGCTTTTCAATTCCCGCGATAATTCTTGCAAGCGTTGATTTTCCGCTGCCGTTCGGACCGGTGACGACGACAAATTTTTTGCTTTGAACGGTCAAATTTAAATTTTGAATAATATCGACTTGTTTGTTGCCGTCCGTGACTTTAAACGAAATATTTTTTAATTCAAGCATTTTAAAAACTCTCCGCCCAACTTTTGAGCTCGCCTTTTGACGGTTCGTAATTCATCATTTCGCCTTCCAAAATTTCCGCGCCCGGACAACTTTTTTTGAGTTTGCCGACAATTCCGCGAAGATCACTGCCGCCCGAAGTTGCGAACAAAATAATTTCTTTGCCGGAAAAATCGTCACTTTCAAGAAAAGTATTGATGATGTGCGGCGCACTGTACCACCAGATCGGAAAGCCGAGAAAAATTGTATCGTATTTGCTGATGTCGGAAATTTTTTCTGCAATCTGCGGACGAGAATATTCGTCGTTCATTTCGAGAGTTGTTCGCGACTTGCTGTTGTTCCAGTCGAGATCTTTTTTTGTGTAAGGAATAGCCGGTTTGATTTCAAAAATATCCGCGCCGATTGCCTCCGACAAATTTTTTGCCACCTTTGCGGTAGTTCCGCTTGCAGAAAAATACGCTACCAATTTTTTACTCATGAAAAAAAAATCTCCCTTCAAAAAATAATTACCATGGTTGCGGGGTCATCGGGGTGATAACGCCGAATTTATAGCCCCAATCTCTGAACATATGAATCAAATCCGGCAGGGCTTTGACAGTTTCTTCCTTGCCGTCTTTTGAGTGCATCAAAAGTATAACCGTGTGCGGCGGATTGTCCCCGAGCTGCTGAAGAACGTTATTAATCTGCGTCGAAGCGTTGGGAGCTTGAGGAGTTGCATCTTCGGTTGAAGTGTTCCAATCGTATTCGGCGTAACCCATCGCGCGAGTCATTTCCCAATAATTCGCGTCGAAAGCCCCCGCAACTCCGCCGGGCGCACGAATAATCAGCGGACGCACCCCGATATAAGCCTGAATAATTTCGTCAGTCTTAGTCATTTCCTGCGCGAAATCCCACGGCGATTTATAAAGTGTTTTGTAAACGTGATCGTAACTGTGATTTCCGATTGCGTGACCTTCTTCAAAAATTCTTTTGAGAACGTCGGGATAAGTTTCAACATTCACGCCCAAAACAAAAAAAGTCGCTTTAACTTCCTCTTGCTTGAGAACGTCCAAAATTTGCGGCGTGATTTTATCGTCGGGGCCGTCGTCGAAAGTGAGATAAACCACGCTTTCACTTTCGTAAGGCGTGATGTCGGGCAAAGCCATCGGCAAATTTTTTTCTTGACGATCCCAAACGCCGAGCGCGTCATAAACGGGTTTATCGACGTCTGTCAGTTGCAAGTTTGAAAAATCTTCCGCCGCCAAGATAAATTTTCCTTCCGCCGCCATTTCCTTTGCCTGCTCTTCGACAGTTTTTTTAATCGGTTCGGGTTCAGAATTTTTATTTTCGGTATTTTCTGCGCCGCAACCCGCGCAAAAAATTAAAATCAAAAACAAACAAAAAATTTTCTTCATGAAAAAAAACGCATCTCCCAAAAATATTTTCGTGGCAGTTTAACAATTTAATTTTGAGTAGTCAAGCAATAAAAAAACCTCCGCCGTTTTGCAGAGGTTGAAAAATTTTTTTTCGAGAAAATTTTATTTGTCTGCGAAGGTAATTAAATTTTCTTGAGTGAGATTTTCGGAAGAATTAAATTCAAATTCGCCGACAGAATTATTTTCGACAATCGAACTCAAGCTGTCCGCCGTGACAAAATTATCTTCGGCAAAAAGTCCCGAAGAACTTGCGGAATATTTTTGAGTGACGTCATCGACGGTAATTTTTTTATTTACGCCGTTTTTAACTGTGACAGTGCCTGTTGAAGTCGTGAAGACAACATTTTTGCCGTTGACTTCGGTTTTTGTTATCGAAGTTCCCTGCAGATAAATTTTGTCGCTACCCGCAGTGTAATCGGTGATAATCGCGTTGCCGGCTTTGAAATAAAATTCATCTGCGCCGCTGCCTCCCGTCAAGGTGTTATCTCCCGCCGTACTGTACAGCGAATCTTTTCCGAGACCGCCGATCAAAGTGTCGTCGCCGTCGCCGTAAATTTTATCTGCGCCGTTTCCGCCCGAAAGATAATCTTCACCCGTGCCGCCTTTCAAAACGTCCGCGTATTTACTGCCGAGCAAAGTGTCATTGCCCGCCGAGCCAGTCAAAGTCATATTTTCAGATTTCGCAGTAATTTTTCCTGCGCTTGAAAGTTTAATTTCGTAACCTTCGGCGGTGGCAGTCATGGCAGTTTTGACGTTAATCGCGTCTTCACCGATCGTCACAACTTTTTTTTCTATCGACAAAGCAGTTGCCTTAGTTCTCGACTTCAAGCCCGTCAATTTTACCAACGTGTCGCCGCCGTCAACTTCAGAAAT
>CAJOCT010000063.1:0-1971 GCA_905236725.1 uncultured Selenomonadaceae bacterium
GTTATTTTCGACAATTTACGCACGGCGAAAAAGAAAATTGCGTACCAACTTTGGGGAAGAAAAAATCACTCGGGAATCATTCCGCAATTTTATACCGAAGAAAAAGTTTATCGCGTCGAAGGCAAGAACGGGCAAGAATGGTTGAAGGTCAATCAACAAGTTATCGAACAAGACCCGATTGCGGGCGTAATAGTGAAAACACTCAACGATTTATCGCAAGGAGATTTTGACATAGTTATCGCGGACGTTGAGGCAAGTCTCACGCAGAAACAGGCGCAGTTGTGGTTGCTTATGGATTCAATCAGCAAATTCGGAATACCCGGTGACATTGCGTTTGACATTATTCTTGATTTAATGGATTTGCCGCAGAAGGAAGAACTCAAACGACGTTGGCAGGAGCGGCAGGAAAGTCAAGCGAAGGCGGCGCAGGAAGATATGCAGATGAAATTGCAACTTGAGAAAATAAAAAATCAAAATGCAAATATTTCGTTCAAAGATATTTTGACGGCGGCGCAATCGGGCTTTATTTCCGTAGAGTTGGCAAATTCGGTAATGCAAATGTGGATTCAAAATCAATTTCCGCAACTTCAGCAAATGCCTGAAGATTTACCGCCCGAACTTCAACAACAAATTTCGCCCGAAGAAATGGAAAAAATGCTTGCACTTCAACAAATGAATCAGCCGCAACAAAATAATTCTGGCGGAAATTTAACTCAACCTGCGATTGAAAGTTTGATTCGCGGAATAACTCCCGCGATGTAAATTTTATTTGACAAGGAGGTGTTTAAAATGGCAAGCGTTTTCGATGTCGCGAAATATATTTTGGATAAATACGGCGCGATGAGTGCGATGAAACTTCAAAAACTTATTTTTTACTCGCAGGCAATGTCGCTTGTTTGGGACGATGTGCCGCTTTTTGAAGAAGAATTTGAGGCTTGGGCAAAAGGTCCTGTGTGCCGTGAACTTTTTCAAGCGCACAAGGGAAAGTTTATGTTGAACAACAGCGAATTTTTAAAACCGTACAAGCCCGATACTTCAAATTTGACGCAAGAACAGAGAGAAACCATAAACGCCGTTGTAAATTCATTGATTGACTTCCCGCCGTATCGGTTAAGTGATATGGTTCACCAAGAAAAACCTTGGCTGGACGCTCGCAAAAATTGTCCTGCCGGTGCAAGATGTTCAAATATAATTCCAAAAACTTCAATGATTGAGTATTATGCAAAAAACTGGTAGAACTAAAATTCCAAATCAACGAAAAAAATTATTGCGTGAAAGTTTTTCGCTGAACGATTCGATTTTTAAATGGACTTTTGAAAATTGTCTGTGGGAACATAAAGGCTGGGAAGATTGCAAAAGTTTAAGAATGTTTTCGGAAAATATTTTGAGTAAATTACAAAATTTTGAAACTCAAAAATGGCAGGAAATTCTTGATTCTTCCGGCGGAAAATCTGAAGGTCACGGAAATAATAATCATTTCATAATTGCCGACAAATTGCCGCGCGATGAAAAAATAATTTTTATCAAACTCGGTTATATGGAAAAATTTGAGAAAGTTTTTTCGTTGCGACTGTCAGCTAAAGAAAGATTGATTGGCTTTGTTGATTTAAATGTTTTCAATATTTTATGGTACGATGCCAAGCATAAATTTTTTTAAGCACTTTTCGGAGTGCTTTTTTTGTTGTAGGAGGTGGAAAAAATGATACCGATTAAATTGGCAATTCACAGGGTGCGCGGAATGATTCACGATTTCCAGCGCGTAAATTATTCAGACCACGAAATTTTAGACGTTTTAAATTTCGGATTGCGTTTCATTCGTCGAACTATCGCAGAAATTCAGCCCGAACTTTTAATGAGTAAAGAGACGGGAATTTTGCAGGTGGGCGAAGATGAAATTACTTTAAAACGTCGTCCGATGATGATAATTGAAATGACGGCGGGCGATAAAATTATTTCTTGCGTCGAAGGTTA
>CAJOCT010000063.1:2022-20708 GCA_905236725.1 uncultured Selenomonadaceae bacterium
GAAATAAAAACTTTCGCAGAACGTCCGATTTATGAAACAAATATTCAGCACGTTAAAAATCGACTCGCGGAAAAACATTCTCGCGGATTTTATCGAGTGGGCTTGCAAGGAATAAAAATTTTTCCGAAACCGCGAAATGAAACTGCTTGGACAGTTCGCAAAATTGACGACTTCGAGGAATTGCATTTTGAGGACACAACGCCGCTTTTGAATGAGTTTGACGATTTTCTTTTGGAATTTGCCGCAATGAGATTAAATATCGGAAATGAATTTGATATGACGCAGGAACAGCAGATTATGGCGAATATTCACGCACAAATTTCGCAGATTTTATCGCCGCCGCCTGTTGCCGCACACGTCAGAGGTTATTGGTGATTAAAATGAAAATATTTAACAAACACGGAGAAGTTCCGCCGCCGATTGTGAAAGCGGATTTTACGGGCGGATTGAACACGGCGAATCAAGTTGACGCGATTGCGGAGAATCAACTTGCGGACGTTTTGAATATGGAAATCGATTTTGCTACGAAAAAACTTCAAACCGTTTCAGGCACGAAAGATATTTTGTCGAGCGAAAATATTTTTGCCGCGATTTACGATTCAATCAACAATTTAATTCTCGTCGTGAAAAATGACAAAAAAATTTATCTCGCGGATTTCGACGGAAATATTTCAACTTCGACAATCGGAACTTTGAGCGGACATCTTTATCCGAAATATTGCGCGTGGGAAAACGGCGTTTTGATTGCAAGCGGAGGACGTTTACAATATTTCGACGGCGCAAATTTAATTTTGCTTGATTCGCCGAACGCCGAAGAAGTTTTTATTCGCGTCGGCAGAGTTTGTATTTCAAACGGCACGACGATTTTTTTCAGCGGAGTCGGCGACGAAAATTTTTGGACGCAAGATAATAATGTTGAAAGTTCGTCGAAATTTGTGCAAGTCGGTTACAAAGACGGCGGAAATTTTATCGGGCTTGAAAATTTATCGCAAAATATTTTGGTCGTGAAAGATAATCGGCGTGTGTACAGATTGAGCGGGAATTTTCCGCAGTGGCAAGTCGACGAGATTGGGAAAAATTTTGAGTGCAGAGGTCGGCGAAGTATTTGCAAAGTTGGCGACGATGTTTTCATTCTCGGCGAAAATGAAGCGTATCTGATTGAAAATAATTTTTACGGAAATTTTCAGCCGCAAAATTTAGGCGAGCAAGTTGTCAGCGAAATTCATAAACTGCCGAAAAATTCTCTGTATCAAGTTTGGTGTCTCGGGAAAGGCGGTTTTGTTTTAGTTTTCGATTTGCGTTTGAAAAGTTGGTGGAAAAGAAAATTTAATTCTGAAATTTTGGACGTGTTCACGGTCGGCGACGAAATTTTTTTGGTGAAAGAAAATAAAATTTGCAAGTTGGACAAAGGGACGTTTGAAGATGACGGACAAATGATGAGTTGGAAATTTTTATGTCAAAGACTTGTCGGTCATCACGATTTACTTTTGAAACGTTCGAGAGTTTCAGTCACGCCGTTAAATCCTGTTGCGTACAGCGGAAATATTTTTTGCGGCAGAGTGAAAATTCCGTTGCCGATCCCCGACGTAAAAATTCCGATTTTGGGAAATACCGCGCCGATTTATCGAAATGCGACGAAAATTTCACGGACTGAAAGGCTTCGCGGATATGTTTTTCCTCAACCGCCGAATGAAAATATTTTTCGCAATGAACAATTTTTGGAAGCAAATCAGCACAAAATTTTTTCAAACAATACTTTTGAGCGTGTCAGCAAGAATGTTTATCGAAATAAATTTTTGGACGTTCAAGGACACGGGCAAGGCGGAAGATTTATTTTGCAGTCGATTATTTTAGATGTTGTCGAAGTTTGAAGGCACTTTGCAGAAATGCGGAGTGCTTTTTTATTTGAGGAGGTGAAAATTTATGGCTTATCCGAACACCCGAGAAAATTTTTACTGTTATCCGAATCAAGTGCGACTTTTGAATTTGCCGCAAACTCAAGAAATTTGGAAAAATTACGGGCAACCTGTGCTGGATTATGCAAAAAATCAAGTTGCGCCGAAAATCGGAATGATTGTCGCGCCGATTATTGCGCCGGGCACGATTGGTTACGCTTTGAACAATCCGCAAGGAAAATTTGCTGCATTTGCGGCGACAAATTTCGGCGCACCAATTGTTTCAAAAATGAAAAATCTTTCGGGAACTCCCGTTATTCAATCGGCGGAAAAAAATTTAAACCGCGTTATCGATTTATTTTTTTAAGGAGAAATTTTTTATGTCAAACTGGGAAGTCAAAAACAAAATTATTTATCCTGAAGACGACATCGACCGTTTCAGTTTAAAAACTCGCGACGAATTTGAATTGATTTATAATTTGTTGAATCGATTGAGAAATTTCGGCGCGACGAGCGGGACAACTTCAAACACGATTGCTTTTGAGCCGCGAATTGATTCTGCAAGCGCGGGCGATATTTTGCTCGGCACAATCAGCGAAGACTTTTTTGGAATCACGCCCGAAAATATCGGCGCGGCGAAAAAACTTGTCGGGAATAAATCCGAAATTCCCGCGACGGCTGACACGTACGATTTTTATTATGCTGTTGACGAGAAAAAACTTTATATTTTTACTGGTACAGGCTGGGCAGTTACATTGAGTTTAAATTTTGCAGATTTTTCAAATTACGCAGATTTGACAGCGCAAAAAATAAATTTGTGAACAAGCCGAAAGATGAAGTTACTTTGCAAAATATTTCTTCGACGGGTGAGGCAAATAAAATTGTGCAGACCGATGATCGAATAAAATTTTCTCGAAAAAATAATTTAATGTACACAAAAATTTTTTTCTTGAATTTTATGTACACAAAAATTATAATACAGAAAAATTTAAAAAAATCGAAAAAGTGGCGGTATATATGGGCGCAGGACGACCGAAAGCTCAAATTCCGAGAGAAAAAAGACTCGACTTGAGATTGACCGATTTTGAATTTAAAAAAATTGCTCGCGTCGCTAAAGAAAAAAATTTAACAAAAACACAAGCAATTTTAAACGGAATTGATTTGCTCGAAAAAAATAAACCTCAACGAATTGTAAACGTCAAAGAACTTTTGAAAAAACGCGGAATAAATATTGATGACGATGACGATTAAAATTTTGTTTTGAGGTGATGGTATGACTAATTTTGAATTTTTTTATTTATTTTTATTTATCATGTTTTGTATTGCATATTTACTTTATAAAATTTCAAATAATAACGATTCAAAAAAATTACCTCCAATGCCTTACGAAATTGAAGAATATAAGAAAAATTCTTCTCAAAAACAAAAATTACCTCAAACGACTTATGAAACTGACAAAAATAAGAAAAAATTTGCATTGGATAATGCTCCCCAAAAAATTGTACAATTTTTTAATCGAAATATAACAGATAAAGAGTTTATAATTCCGATTAAAAGTGATGAATGTTTGTATTTGGTATATGATTTTAAAGCCGATTATCTTAAAAAGGCTTTTTTCAACACAAAAAAATATGAATATGATGTCGATGACAAAGATTATATTGATAAATGTATTCTTGTCGGAAAAAATTCAAATATTAAATTTTATTTAAATACATCCAGTTTTAAAAAATACGATGATTCAATATGTGGAACAATTTATTTTTTTTGAATACAAAAAAAATAAAATTCCTGATGACGGTTCAAGAAATAATATTGGAGAATTTTGGATTACTTTTTCAAAAGGAAAATATAATCAAATATTTTTGAAAAATGCATGGACACACAGAGCCGTTTATAAAGAATTTTTATTGAAATTTGACAATGGATTTTTGATTTATTTGTACAATGAAATTTCAAATTTAGAAAATTATCAAATAACAAAATCACATTGGATAAAAAATTTGAATGAGTTAAAAAAAATTTTGATTCAACCAAATTCATATAAAAATCCTGTTCAACCAAAAATTATTCCAAAGACAAAAATTTATACATTTTTTCAGTATTCAGTCGATGAAATTAAAAGAAAATTATCAAATTATAATAATCGCAAAAAAAACTTTGTGGGAACTCGGAATTGAATATGAAAGATTTATAGGTTATTTGTGGGAGAGTAAAGGATATAAAGTTATTTATAACGGAGCTGTCAAAGGTTCTGCAGACGGCGGAATTGATTTAATTTTTATTTCAGAATTTACAACTTATGTTGTTCAATGTAAACGTTGGAAAAAAGGCAGTTACATTAACACTGATGAAATAAAAAAATTTCATCAGAACGTAAAAAGATTTAAAAAATCTAATCGTGAATTGATTGGCAATAATAATTTGATTGCAATTTTTTATTCGACAGTGAAATTTACTTCTGACGCAAAAAAATTTGCCAAACGATATAAAATTGATTGTCAGATAAAAGAATTTCATACAATTTATGAATATCCTCCTGTAAAATGCGGAAAAACTTATGATGGAAAAAAATTTTATTGTCTGCCGTTTGATGAGGAATTTGATAAAATCCAACTTCATTGTGACATAGATGACAGTTATAAATTTACTATTGATGAGGCAGAAAGACTTGGATACCAATATTTAAAATACCCGTCATTTTATCTTACGTAAAAAAATAAAACTCCGATGAAAAATTTTTGTCGGAGTTTTTTTTACTTGATGAAGAAAAAAATTTCCGAAACTTATGCGTCGAATGAAAAAGTTGAAACTTTGAAATCCGAAGTCGAAAATCTGAAAGAAAACGCTGAAAATTTCGCGGAGAAAAACGAACTTGAAAATTTTGTCAGTCACGAACAAATGAGCGAAAAAGTTCAGCAAGTCGAACAGGCGGCAATTTACGGCGCGAAAATGGCGATTGAAACTTACGGATTGCCGAAAATGGATTTTGCGACCGCCGAAGACATTGACGACGGCGACTTTGACTGACACAAAAGTTACGAAAATAATTTTCTCGGCGAAGGTCGGGATTTTTTTTGCGGAAAAAATATTTTTATGAAAAATCTTGGCGACGGCTACAAAACTTGAACGCGAAAGAAAAATTACTTTCAAAGGCGATATGATTGCGGAATTGGTTTTTGACGGCTCGGAAGATTTAATAATTTCAACGAAAGTCAAACATTCCGATTCGGCGGACACTGACGGCGACGGAAAAAATATTTCCGAAACTTACGAAACGAAAAAAAATGCGGCGGCAAAATTCGCGGGAAAAAACGAGTTGCCGCCGTTTACTTTTTCAATCGGAATTTTTGAAAATAATCCGTGCTTACTTTTGACGGATAAAAGCGGAAAAACTTTTCGATTTATGAACTTTGGAAGAGTGGATTAAACTTTACGAAAAAAAAACTAAAACGAAATTTGAGCCGAATCCGCGCGGGACGATTATGTTTTATCCCGAAAGAGGTTTTGCGGAAATCGGCAGTACGAAAGATATGATTATCATCGGGCAACTTTCGGGCGACGCAAAATTTTGGAAGCAAACCGCTGAAATTATGGCGAAAGAACGCGGATTTACTCATCTCGGGACTTGGTGTATTCGCAACATAAAAGCGTATATGAAATTTTTCGGCGCGGAAATTGAGAGAATTGAGGACGCGGGCGAGGGATACGAACGTTACCATTGCAGATTGAAAGATACCGGCAAGCCCGCGCTTTTTTCTCCGACTGCAATAAATTCTGCGGGCAACGTCGTCTATATGGTGACGTGGCAAATTTAATCATCACGATTTTTTGAGAGGAGGCGAGGTGATGTTAAATTTAATTTTTGATTTACAAATTTTCGGTGGCAAAGGCGGGACTACGATCCAGTCAACGTACGAGCCGACCGAATTTGAACTCGAACTTCAACAGTTGGAAGTTTCCTACACAAGCGCGATAATGCCGAACGCACTTGCTTTGAACAGTTCTGCGGCAACACTTTTAAGCGGTTCAATCGGGACAATTCCGCAAGATTACAATACACTTTTGACGAACGGACGGGTTACCCTTGACGCAGGGATATACGGAATATATGAAGCCGCAAAATATATTCACGACAACACGGAGGCAATCGATGATGACCTGGTAAATGTCATTGCTCCTGTAAATCAACAGTGGACAGAGGATATTGAATATTACGGCAATCATTTGGATTCGATGAAAGCGCACGTTGAATCTTTGCAAAACGAAGTTCACGACGGTTTTTCAACTGTTCTTTCGGGAGTCAATTCAACTTATCCCACGATTGTCGGCGGTTATGCAACAGCTTTCGGAAATGCAAATTCTAAAATGACAACTTTACCTGCGAAATTTGAAAAAGCCGAAACTGTCAATTCAAGCGCACTTGATACAATCGCGGGAAATTTCAGCATTGCGAAAGTTATTGAAGGCGATTACGTTTATAATTTCAGTTCAGACGGTTTCATAGTTCCCGCGACGAGAATGGATTACAACTTGACGGAAGTTTCTCGAACAAATTACGACGACCTTGACAAATTGATTCCGTATTTCAAAGACGCGGCAGATAAAATAAATCCCGAACTTGATAAAATTTCTGACGGCGTGAGTGATAAAGTCTCGGAGCATTTCGATAATTACGAAGAAATTATTCCGCATTACATTCCCGCCGCTGAATCTGCAAACGAAAGTTTAAATTCAATCAGCGACGAAATTTTTAAAAACGAAACAATGAACGCAGAAAATTTAGATGAGTTGATTCCGAAATTTACTTCGATAAATGGCGCGGTAAATTCTGAACTTGTCGAACTTGCGGATAATATTGAACCGATTAGAGACACGCACTATTCGGATTTAGATATTTTGCCGACTTTGTATTCGGGCGCGGCGAATGATATTAACAACGAACTGGACGACGTAAATTTATAAACGGCGCGGTAAATTCTGATTTAATCAAATATGTTGGTGACGTTGAGCCGAAACGTGACACTCATTATTCGGATTTAGACCCGTTACCTGCACTTTTTTCGGACGCGGCGAATGATATTAACAACGAACTGGACGACGTAAATTTAAAAATTTCTTCCGCACAAATTGAAAACGAAAATAATCTCGAAAATTTAATTCCGAAATTTACTTCGATAAATGGCGCGGTAAATTCTGAACTTGTCGAACTTGCGGATAATATTGAGCCGATTAGAGACACGCACTATTCGGATTTAGATATTTTGCCGACTTTGTATTCGGGCGCGGCGAATGATATTAACAACGAACTGGACGACGTAAATTTAGCATAAAAGATAAACTCGGCGACCATTACGACAATTACGATGAAATTATTCCGTATTATTTGCCTTACGCGAAAAGAACGAATGATATTTTGGAAAATCTTTCGACGGGCGCAGTTCCTGCCGATTGGCAGACGAATATGGAAAATTCCATAAATCTCGCAATGCAAAACACAATCGGCAAAGTTATTAACGACCACGCCACTCGCGGAGTTTTGGACTCTTCAGTCACGACACAATCACTTTACGACATTGAACGAAATGCCGCTGATGAAGTTGCGCGACAATATCACCAAAATATTCAGGAAATCCATCAACTTTCGCAACAACGCTGGCTTAACAAAGAATCGGCTTTGAATGATATGAAAGTGGCGTTTGATACGCTTGCGGGAAATGCTTTGAACGGCTTGGGGAATATCGGGCAACTGAAGGAATGGAAATTTAATAACATAAATTCCGCGCTTTTGGGCGAAGTTCAGACCTATTTGCAGGGAACTCAATCGGAATACCAGCTGAAAGAGCAGACTTTAAACAATACGAATCAAATGCTTTTGAATCAGGACGCGGTTTATAATCATATTTTCACGAATGCGATTCAATCTGCGGGACAACGAGGACAATTTACCGAGCAAAATTGGACGAATATTGAGAGCGCACTCAATGACTCTAAACACAGCTTTGACGATTTTTTGAGCAATTATTATCAAGGCTTGCAAATTCAACTTCAGGCAAAACAAAATAAATTCCAAAATTTAAATACCGCGCTGATAACCAGCTTAACAACACCGGAAATATTTTGGGTCAGCAGGCAAATATGGAAAATCAAAAATTTGCGGCGAAGTCCACCGCGTTAAATTCAATCAGTCAAATCTATCAGCAACTTTTGAGCGGAAATTACAATATGTTGCAGGGACAAGCGGAGGCGTTAAGACAGAAATATCAATTCTCGGACGACGTTTACACGAAAGAACTTGACGCGGTTTATAAAAATGCGCAAATGAATTTTGAACGTTATCGCCTTGCAAAAGAAGTTTCGGACACGGCACGGGCGAATGAGTTGACCGCCGTCGATTTTAATTACAGGACAAACAGTCTTAAAGCAAATTGGGCGCATACTTCCGCACAAATTTACGATATGTTAATCAGAAATGCGACTGCGCCGATTTCGGCAACGGCGGCGGCACAGGAGGCGGCACAACAACCTGCGTTGAGATTGTGGAATGCGTCAACCGGCTTGAATCAGGCGGCGACGGGCGTTTTGGTTGCAATTTCCAATCAAGGCACGAGGACGCAGACAACTCATCAAGACGGCAATTTATTGGGCGGCTTATTCGGCGGAGTTGCGTCAGGTTTCGCAGGCGGTTGGGGTTCTGCCGCAGGTAAATCATTTTTCGGAGGATAAAGGAGGAAATTTAAATGGCGACAACAGCAGAAATGTTAAGCGACCCTGCATATATCAGGCAACTTAAAGCGATAGCAGACCAAAATGCGTGGAACAGTATGCTTAAAACCGGCGCGGACTTGGCGAATCAAAATCCTTGGACGGGATTGGGTCAACTTTTGGGAACTGCAATCGGCTTAAAATGGGGACGAAATGAAGGCGAGGCAGATTATCAGCGGTCAATAAATGCTTTTCGGGAGAAAAAATTTCAAGACGCTTTTAATAAAAATTCTTCTTGGATAAATAACGCAACGTCGGCAGTTTCGCAACTTTCACAACCGCAAACTCCGACAAATTCACAGCCCATAAATTCTTGGTTGTTTAATCCCCGCGAAGTTCAAAATAAATTTGCACAAGACACGGGAAATTTTTTAACGCCGTCTATTAACGATTCACTCTATCAAAAAATGAAAAATCCTTATGGATTGCAAATAAATTATTTTCCTTATAATCCTGCACAAACTCCGCCGACAAACGGAAATCCAAGTTTAAATTTTAATCATTATTAAGGCAGGTGAATTAAAAATGGAACTTGATTTAAACAAATATCCGTGGATAAATCCTGCAGTACAGGCAGTGTCACAACTGCCGCAACAGCAACAACCTGCAGTAAATTTAACTCAACCTGCGAGAAATAATATTCCATATCAGCAAATTCAACAGCCGCCGCAGTATCCGAAAACTCAAAATCCGAGCGAATATGAACAGAACGCGGGATATTTTTCAAACATAACACCTAATTTTCTTGCGGGAGTAAACAAAACTGATATTCCGAATCGAAATGCACTTTTGGACGCACGAGAAATTTTTGCGGCAAAAAAAAGTTGGGAAGACGCGGACAGAATCGAATCGGGATTAACTGAAATGCTCAACGATAAAAATCTCACGACAGACCAAAAAAATTTAATCAACTCAAAACTTATCGACGTTCAAAACGTGAAAAAAAATTCTTCGGATTATGCGAATATGTTGAGGAACGGCGGATTTAATTTGTACGGATTCGGCGCGGAAAATACTGTCGGCGAATCTGCGCAGGCACTTCACAATTATCAACAGCGCGGAATGGAAAATCTTTTGAATTTGCCTTCGTATCAAGAACGGGCGTTCGATAAAGAAATGGAATTGGCGCAAAGCGGAATGAAACCGCGCGATATAAATTTTGCGCTGGAAAAATATGAACTTCCGAAAATCAAGCGTGAAATGGCGAATCAATATCGAGACGGCGTGGCACTTTACGGAATGAATCCCGACGGCTCTTTGAATGAGTTCGGCGCGGAAATTCTTTCTCGAATGGCTGACGTAAATCCGACTTCCGCAAATGCTTATTCAAGTTTGTTCGCCAACCCGAAAGATACTTTTGTCGCTGACCAAAATATGTTGCAAAATATTTTCAATCAAGATAATGCAAATTGGCGGGCAATTCTGCAAGCAAAGGAAAATCGTTGGGGCAAACAATACGACGCGGCGAATCATTTATACGAGCTTTTGACTACTCTCGGATATGATTATGGAAAACATCAGGACAATTTGAAACAAAGGCAATATGAATTTGACGAAACCGGCAAACTTAAAGAAAAAAATTTGGAAATTGAAGGCTATAAAAATCAAGTGGACGCATATTTCAAGGCTTTGAAAGAAGAACGCGAACAAATGGAAGCATATCTCAAAACAGCGGACGGCAAAGTTGAATATGCACGCCGTTTAGCTAAACTTAACGGCTTAAAAGAAGGTACGCAGGAATTTAATGACTATGTAATGTCAATGAGTTCCGTCTCAAAACTTCCCACAACAGACGAACATAAACAATCTGCCAACAAACTCGGAAACAGTTTCTTATTCTTGCAAGATTCCTTGTACAGCGGCAACATTGAAAAGTTAAAGGAAGACATACAACAAACACGCGACGAATTAAGAAATCCCGAATCAGACTTTAAGAAACAATTTACACCGTATGAGACGTGGGAAGCTATGAAACTGCTTGACCTTTATGAAGAAGCCGCAGAAGGGAACATCGGTGTCCGCGAACTTGGCGATAAATCCTATGCGTTATTACATCCTGACTGGAAACCCGATCCGAGTGATTTTGACAGAGAACCTGTTTGGTATTGGGATATGGACAAACAACAAAGAAAAAAATACGACGAGGCAGTGAACAGGGAAAGCCTTAAACAGCGACCCAGACAAGGTGGATTTAGTGGCATTCCGGCTAGCAAGCCTAACTCAAATAATCAGCCGTCAACGGCATATTTCGGCAGTTCTTTGGGAATGGATTTCAGAAAGAATGATCCAACTGATACAGGTCACGGAGTGGCATATATTCCAAATAGATAAAAGGAGCGAAAATAAATGGCAAATTTTTTGCCTTCCATTGTATACCCTTCTGCATCGGGTTACGCACAAGGTCGCAATTTGGCAAAACAAAACGAAGGCTTGCCGATAGTCGGTAACGGTTACGCGGGAAATATTATAGGCGGCTTTGGCAGTTCGTTTTTAGGCGGGCTTGGCGATTCATTGACTTTTTTCGGATTGAATAATGCTGGAAATTTTTTAAACAGGGGTGCAGATTATTTTGAAGAGCGTTTAAAACCTGCAATGCCTGCAGAACTTTCTTTGGATTATGCAACTTCACCCGAAGGACTTGCGAGAGGCTGGGGAAATTTGACAGGCTCAATAGCGTCAATCGTCGCACCAACTCTAGCAATACCCGGCGGAGCATACGCCACAGGTGCAAAAGTTTTAAGTAAACTTCCAATGTTAGGCAGATTGGGCGCAAATACTTTGAAAATGGGACTTCGCGGCGGTTTAACCGCCCCTATGGAAGCGTCAATGGAAGCAGGAAATTATTTGAGAAACGCCATTGCGAACGGTGAAAATACCGAAGTTGCGCGACAAAAAGCAATGGAAATTTTCAAAGATAATGTCGGAATGCTCACAGCGTCAAATGCTTTACAATGGGGACTTGTACCGAAAATTCTTAAAGGTACGGGCTGGAAATCAAGATTGGCGGCGGCAGGAATTGAACCGCCGATTCAAGCAATCGAAGAAGGCGAGCAGGAGGCGGCACAACTCAAAGCGCAGGGACGACCTTACTCTTATAATCCGTTCGATTGGACTAATCCGCGATATGCAAGTCAAGGACAAGCCGCAATGGAAGGACTTTTGCCGACGGCTTTAATGTCAGGACTCGGCTTTGCAGGCGGCACTGCTTACCGTTCAATTTTCGGCGACAAAAAACAAAATCCGCCTACGCAAAATGAAAATCCGCAAGGAGATATTTACACGGGCGAAAATGGAAAAGCTGAAGGTAAATATTGGGAAAGAAGCCGCGATTTTAACGTAAGTTTTGACGGCGCACAACCTGACTTGATGAACGCGCTCGATATGCTTGCAAAATATTATTACGACAACACGGGCAAAAGATTAGTCGTAAATGCGGGAACTAACGGCGACCACGCGGACGGTGAACACAGCCATAAAGCAGGTTGGAAAATTGACGTGGTTGACGCTGGCGGAAGTGATGTCAGTATGTCAGAGGACGGACCTTTATTCACTGCCAATTACGGCAAAGGAAAATTTTTAGACCAATTCATAAAATACGGGCGAAGTTTAGGACTCGGGATGAATTTAGAAAATTTGGGTACGGGAAAAGTTCACCTTGATATTGCACTTGACGGCACTCAATGGGACGGTAACGGCGAAAATGCAGGCGGTTTTAATCCTTCAGGAAATAAAAATCAATCTGCGAAAATTTTTGAAGATACTGCCGACGACCCGAATTTTTCAGCAAAGCAAAATGAAATTTGGCGTGAGGCTCAATGGGTAGCGGCAGAAGCCAAAAGGCGTTACGGTTACAATATTAAGCCTGAATGGATTTACGGACAATGGGCACACGAGGCGGGAGTAAATTTTGATTCTCCAAACGCAAGGTATAACAATAATTTTGGCGGATTGACGCAAGCTGAATTTAACGGCGAAGAAAATAAACAGCCCGACGGCGACAACTATTATCGAACGTTCAAAACTCAACGCGAATATTCAGAGGCTTATTTGAATGATTTTCTTCGTTATTATGACGGAATGAAAAATGTTACAAATTCTGATGAATTTGTTGATGTTTTGAAAGAGAATGGTTATTTCGGTGATGATGTAAATATTTACAAGGACGATGTAAGAAAATTGAGTCAACAAATTCCGCAAACTCAAATGAAAACTTTTTCAACCGCGACGGAAAATTCAAATTCCGAAAATGAAAATGAATTGCCGCCGATCGAACGCGACACGACACTCGATAAAATTATCAGCGACTTGCTCAATCAAAAGAGTGAGCCGCTTTTTAAATTGGACGCGGAAGACGAACTGACGAAAAATATTTACAAAAATTTTGCGGAAGAGAAAAAAATAAATGCGACGGGCGAAGAACTTGCGACACATTCGGATTTTTTCAAAAAAGTTTTCGACAAGGACGGAAATTTTGAGGACACAAAAGAAAATCGCGAAATCGTCAAAAAAAGTTTCGGCGAAGAATTTATAAATTTCGGGCAAAACGAACTCAATAAAAAAATTTCCGATTACAAAAATTTCCTGCAGACAAGAGAAAATCCGCTTGCCGAAGAAGTTGCACACCTCACGAGCCATTTGCAAAATTTGACGCAAAATTATAACCGGCAACGAACTTCGGAAAATCCCGACGCAAATATTTTGTCTCAACTTCAAGAAAATATTTTTTCGACGGCAGAAAAACTCACTCAAAAACGAAATCAACTTTCACAACTTCAAAATATTTTAAACCCCGCCGAAATCGTTCAACCTGCAGAAATCCAAACTACACCTGCGAAAATCAACGGATTTACTTTGAATCAAGGCGCGAAGGAGAAAAAATTCGACAAAATTTTAAAATCCGTGCTTGAAAATAATCCCGAGCCGCAATTTTCTCCCACCGATAAAAATTTTAGAAACATTGTCGCGCAATTCGCTTACGACAAACGCAAGGACGAAAACTTTAAAAAATTTTTCAAGGGAATGTTTACTCACGACGGCAAGAAGTTGCAATTCAAAAATTCTGCCGAGAATCGCGAAAAACTTATAAATCAATTCGGCGAAGAACTTCAAAACTTCGGACAAACCGAACTCGACAGAAAGATTGCCGATTTTAATCAGCGTTACACTTTGCAAATTCAAAATCCCGTTGAAAATATTCAACCTGCGGAAGAAATTTCACAAACGCAAATTCAAAATCCCGTTGAAAATATTCAACCTGCGCAAGAAATTTCACAAACGCAAATTCAAATTCCGACGTTGCAAACTTATCAAAATCAAATTTCCGAATTGAACAAACAACTTTCGGCGGAAAAGAAAAAACTTTCCAAAGCAATCGACAGCGGAGAAAAAGAAAACGTAAAAAATCTCACCGAGAACATTAAAAATTTGAGTCAGCAAATTTCTGAAATAAAAAAATCCCCCGAATACTTGCAAAGTTTAACTGCAATGCGCGACAGTATCGACGAAATTTTAAATTCGGGCGTTCAAGATAAAAATTTGACAAAACAACGCGATAATTTGAACAAAGAAATTTTGGATCGGGAAAAAGAACTTCAACCACCGCAACCTGCAGAAGAAATTCAGCCCGCAGAAAATATTCAACCTGCGGAAAATATTATTCAATCGCAAATTCAAACTTCGCAGGAATTGCCACTCACGGGACTTTTGCAAGAAATTCGCGCGAATACAGACAGATTGAGACAACAAAATCAAAATGCCGAAAATTTTTCATCGCCTTCACAAATTCAAAATTCGGTTGAAAATATTTCACAACCCGAAGAAATTTCACAAACGCAAATTCAAAATCCGACGTTGCAAACTTATCAAAATCAAATTTCCGAATTGGACAAACAACTTTCGGCGGAAAAGAAAAAACTTTCCGAAGTAATAGGCACGGGCGACCTTGAAACCGCGAAAAATTTAAAAAATAATATCGCGAATCTGAATCAGCAAATTTCGGATAAAAATGCGGAAATTGAAGATTTTAAAAAATCTCCCGAGCATATTCAAAATTTAAATGACGAACTTTCGGATTTAAAGGAACGTCAGGCGATTCTCAACGAAATTTTAAATTCGGGCGTTCAAGATAAAAATTTGAGCAAGCAACGCGATGACTTAACAAAAAATATTTTGGCGCGAGAAAAAGAACTTCAGCAACTTCAACAAACGCCGATTGTCGAAAATAATTTGCCGATACAAAAAATTGGCGCGAAATATGTTGTCGGCGGCGGGAAAAATCCGACTCCTTCGATTCAGCTTGCCGAGAGTTTTGGCGGAAAATATATCGCGAAGGACAACAATTTTGCTTTTGACACGAGAGAAACTGCCCAAAACTTTTTGAAACAGCGGCTTGAAAATGATGACGCGCCTTCAGGCGAATATCAGCACGGAATTTACGGCGCGGAAACGACTGTTGAAACGAGCAGCGAAAAAGAAATTTCCGTCCGCTATAAAATTATCCCGAATCATTCATTGAACACGAGCCACAAAATTAACGGTGGCAACGTTTTTAAAAATAATTTTTATCCGCAGGAACTTCAGCCGAGAAATCGCGAGTCGAAAACTTTGCAGGCTCAAGTTATGGCAATGGCGCAAAATCTCAATCCGCGAAAAAATACAGAATCGGTTTATTTGAACGAAGGCGCACCCGTCACGCGAGAAGACGGCGTTGTTTTGAACGGAAATGCGCGGGCAATGGCGATTGAGGAGGCTTACGATGAAAATAAAGCCGCACATTACAAAAAATATTTGATTGAAAACGCAGAAAAATTCGGATTTACTGCCGAACAAATTTCACAGTTTGAAAATCCGATTTTAGTCCGCGAAGTTGCGGAAAATTTGAACGCGGAAACTTTGAGCGAAATTATAAATTCTGACGAAGGCGGCGCGGGTTTTAATCCGAGTGAACAGGCGAAAAGCGACGCGACTGCAATAAAACTTTCGGATTTCAGCGAGTATAACAAAAACAGCGACGGCGATTTAACCGCGAAGTCGAACAGAAATTTCGTCAACAACATTTTAAACCGCGTGGCGAAAACTCCGGCGCAACAAAATTCTTATCGGACTGCGGACGGCGATTTGAACAACAAAGGAATTAAACGCGTGCAGGATTCAATTTTTGCGCTCGCTTACGATGATGACGGACTTTTGAAAAAAAATGAACTTTCCATTGACGACGAAATTAAAAATATTTCAAAGGCGGCACAATCGGCGGCGATTGACTTTGCGAAATTGAAATTAAAACAGCGCGAGGGACTTGCTGACGAGTACAATATCGGCGAGGTTATTGCGGACGCGATAAAAACTTACGGCGAAATTAAGCGCGACAAAAATTTTTCAAACGTTCAGGATTACATAAACCAAAATTCCAGCACACTTTTTGACCCGAAACAAAATGCGATTTTTGATTTGCTTGAAGTTTTCGACGCGAATAAAAAAAGTTCAGAAAACGTTGCGGATTTTTTGAGGGACGTTGCGAAGGCGGCTGACAAAAAAACTAATCTCGACCAAATGAGTTTTGATTTTGGCGGCGACGTTGAAAGTTATCGAAAATCGCGGATTGATGAAATTATTCGCGGCGTGAGAAACAAATATTTGCAAAATCCGAGCGACAGAAAATTGGCGAGCCAACGAGAAATTGAACGTCAACAAGCCGAACAACTTGCGCGGGAAAAAATGCTTGCCGAAAATGAAAAAACTGAAAGTCAAAAAATTTATGAACGCGGCGAAAAACGTGCGAGGGAACTTTTTGACAATCAGCCCGAAGAAATTTCTCAAAGTGAAAATTTACCTGATGAAAATATTTCCGAAGAAAAAATTTCTGATGAAACTTTTGAAGAAAATTTTCAAACTCAATCGAAAGAAAAAATTGATGAGAACAAGCCGAAAATTTATCGCGAAGGAAATAAATTTGTCGTCAATGTCGGCGATGATGTCAGTCGTGCGAAGTTAAAATTATTCGGCGCACTTTTGAAAAAATATGACGGGAAATATCGTAAGGGAACGCAAACTTTTGAATTTCCGAAGGCAAGCGCGGCGATGAGTTTTGCGGCAAATGTTGAAATTGCCAAAATGACGGACAATGAGCGGCAAAAAATGTATCGAGAGGCGAGAGTTGCGGACTTTCCTATTTTAAAACCGATTTTTGACGCGGGATATAAAAATCCGCGAGCCGCTGAAACTTTGCAATATATTCAGAGTTTGGACGATAAAAATCTTGGATTTCTTTCGATTCAGGCACTTTTGAACACTTATCGCGGCGATTCCGAGAAATTACGCAAGGCAGAAAATTTCTTGAAAAATTTGCGCAAGGGACAATCTGAAACTTTTTCCGTGAAAAATGCTTACGAGAAAATTTTTGATATGCTTTACGGAAATGAAGTTGAGGACGGCGAAAATTTACCTGCACTCACTGCGCCGAAAAATATTTTGAACTCTCCGCAAGAAAATATTTCCGAAGTTGAAAATACTCGGCAGGAAGAAAAATCAGATGAAAAATCTGCACTCGACGAAGAATTTTCAGCAAAAGAAATTGACAAACGTGCGAACGAAATTTTGAAAAAATTGAAACTTAAAGAAAATTCTGCTCCAGTAAGTTATATGCACGCAATCTATATTGACAATATTCGTGGCGGTTATGTAAACGACGAAATTTTTGTTTCTTTCGGTCCCAACGACTATAAAAAAGTTTGGAACACTGTCGATAAAATTGCCGGTAAAACAAATGCAAAAATTGATTCCAGTGATAATCGCAGTCACGAATACATCTTCAAAAATCTCAACGACGCAAGAATTTTTGCAAAGGCTACTCAAAAACTTTTACGCGGAATTGACGGAGAAGAATTAAAAATTCTTGAGGATTTACCGACACGCGAGGAATTAAAACTTAGGCGGAAAGTTGATAACAAGTTTAAAATAGTTGCCAAAGAAACTCAATCCGAACGTGAAAAAATCGGCAGACCTGTTCGTAATATTCGTGAAGATACATTGGAGATACCGCAAAAAAATCGCGGAGTTCGTTACATATTCCCAAAAATTAAAACGAATGAAAAAATTTGGTTTTACTATCCGAACAACGATGAATTTTATGACGACGAAACGCAGGATATGTATAAACCTGCTGATAAAGTTTTGCAAAATGCTCTGGAATATTTTTATAATTACGGCGACGCAGAAAAAGCTGTACAAGCCATTGAATTTGATTTGAAGTACGATGATTGGACGGTAAAATATTTGGCAGATACACTTCAAAAATCAAAACAACTGCTTTTGGAAGAAGGGAAAAATTGGCAAATAATTTCATCACCGCGCGAAGATTATTTTGAAGAAGAAAATTTCGATGAAGAAATTGAGGAAGAATCAGTGCCTGAAGAAACTCCCGCCAAAACTAAAAAAACCGCCGTTGTAGTAACAGGCGACGAATTTGGAAATTACAGCAATATTGAAGAATTGCGGGACAAAGCCATTAAATATTACAAAGAAAATTTGCAGGGGACGTCTGTATTCAATGAAGAACTCGGCAAGATTGACATTGACAAAAACGGACTTATAGAGTTCACAACTTCGGGCAGGAAAAAACTTCAAACAACAAGCAGAGAAAATCGGAAATTACTGCTCATAAAACATTTGCCTGAACTTTTGGAAAGTGCAACCAACGCAAGAAATGTTGAATCGCAAAAAGAAAAACACAATCGCGAGAGCTTTGTGTATATGAACAACGAGGCAGAAATCAACGGAGAAAATGTACCCGTGCATATTACTTTGGTCAAGCGTAACAACGGCGATACTCAATTCTACAACTTCAATTTTATTGAAAATGAAAAACACGCCGGTAAACCTGCAAGACCAGAATCTTCAAATGAAGCCCTCGGCACCCTGCCCGTCGACGTGTCTTCTGCAGAAAATATAACACAAACTGCGGACGGCGGCAAGGGAAATTCTGATACCGACGATTTGAAAAAATTAACGGACGATTTTTACAGCGACAAA
>CAJOCT010000064.1 GCA_905236725.1 uncultured Selenomonadaceae bacterium
GGCTCCGGCAACTGGACCAGAAAATAATTCTTGACGAAATAAATTTTTCGCCTAAATAAATTCAACCCTTCGGGAAAAATTTTCTCGAAGGGTTTTTTTTATTCCGAACACTTGGAAATTTATTTTGTTTGAATTTTTTTGATGATGTTTGAAGTGGAATGACCGGCGACAAGATTTATAAATTCAACCGTGCCGCCGTAACTTTGAACAACTTTCGCTTCGGGCAGAGTTTCAAGCGTGTAATCGCCGCCCTTGACGTAAATATTCGGGCGAACTTCGGCGATTAAATTTTCCGCAGTCTCTTCGCCGAAAAAAATTACATGATCGACGGCTCTCAAGCCCAGCAAAACTTCCGCGCGGTCAAGCTGATTATTTATCGGGCGAGTTTCACCCTTCAGCTTGCGAACAGATTCATCGGTGTTGAGTCCGACAATTAAAACGTCACCGAGATTTTTCGCCGCCGTCAAATACCTGACGTGCCCGACATGCAAAATGTCAAAACAACCGTTCGTAAAAATAATTTTTTTTCCCTGCAGTCGAAGATTTTCGCAAAAATCGACGGCATTTTTTCTTTCAATCAACATAAAAAAATCCTTTCATAAAAAAACAGTTGCCGGTTTTTAGTTTCCAGAAAAAAATTCTGCTCACTAAACACTGACAACTGATAAATTTTTTCGCGATTTACTTTGAGTAGAAAGTAATTTCATTGCCGATACGAAGGCGCGGAGGAATCTTTGCCTTGACGATAATTTGACCGGGCATGGTTCCTTCCGCATTGACGACAACCGTGCAGTGACCTTCGTCGCGAATATTTTGGTTGACCGCGTCGCCGACCTTAACGACTTGCATTTCAGTTCTGCCGACCTTGAGAATATCGCCTTCAACAATATCTGCGGTGAGTTCGCCTGCCGTGTGTTCAACGACCATATCTGCAAGATTCGGGCGAATACCTTCATTCATAATGACGAAGCTGTTGTTGTTGTCCAAAAACTGCTGAACAAATTTGCCGACGGCGGTGGTTTTAACATCATATTTAACTTCCATTCAAATCGACCTCCTTAAGGTGTATAATATCATAACAAACTTTAATATTACAAGAAAAAATTTTTGTAAGGCGGTGAAAAATTTATGAGAGTGGTTATTGTCGGCGCGGGGAAATTGGGCTACACGATTGCAGAACTTTTGAGCAACGAACAAATTGAAGTCGTCGTCGTCGATAAAGATGAAGCACAGCTGACGGCGGTGAAAGAAAATTTGGACGTAATGACGATAAATAAAAATGCGGCCAACCCGATTACTTTGGACGACCCGGACATTAACGGCGCAGATGTTTTGATTGCGGTTGCCTCGTCGGACGAAGTGAATATGGTTACTTGCATTTTGGCGAAAAATCATGGAATCAAGCACACGATAGCCCGAATCCGCGATATGCAATTTATGGGTGAGGCGGGCGAATATATGAAAAAAAATTTCGACATCGACCTGATAATAAATCCCGAAGTCATTGCGGCAAATGAAATTTACAGAATTTTAATGACACCCGCCGCGCTCAATGTTGACGACTTTGCGGGCGGAAAAATTCGGCTGTTTGAGGCAAAAGTCCGCAAGCACAGCAAATTTGCAAATATTCCGTTCAAAGAGCTGAAATTGCCGGAAGGAGTTTTGGCGGGGCTGATTCACCGCGATCATCGAATGATTATTCCGCACGGCAACGATTCTTTGCAAATTCATGACAACGCGTATTTCATCGGCTTTCCCGAGGCGATTGAAAAATTCAGCACAAATTTTGTTCAGCAAAACACAAGACCGCTGGAAAGAGTTATGATTATCGGCGCGGGCAGGATTGCGCGGAGTTTGGCGGTTCGTTTGAATGAGTTGGGAATTTCCGTCAAGGTCATTGAAAAAGACAGGGAGCGTTGCGAACAAATGGCGGAACTTTTGAGCGGAGACAGCTTGGCGATTCACGGCGACGGCACGAATGTCGGCTTGTTGACAGAAGAAGGAATCGCTTCGGCGGACGTTATTGTTTGCTTGACTGAAGACGACCGATTAAATTTGATGATGGGGTTGCTCTCAAAACATCTCGGCGCAAAAAAAACCGTCGTGCGCGTTTACAGGACGGAGTATATGGAACTCATCGAAAAAGTCGGCGTTGACGTTGTAATTTCCGCGCGTCTTTTGTCGGCAAGCGAAGTTTTGGCGTTCGTGCGACGCGGCGGAGTTACGCGAGTTTCAATTTTGGAGGGTGCGAAGGCAGAGGCGGTCGAAGTCATCGTTCAAAAGGGCGCGAAAGTTGCCGAAAAAAAATTGATGGAAGTTGACTTGCCGAAATCCTGTTTGGTTTGCGCGTGTGTGCGAAAAAATCGGGCGTTGATTCCGAACGGCAACACAATTTTATTGCCCGGCGACAAAATAATTTTATTTTGCCTGCGCGGCTCGGTTAAAGAAGTCGTCAGCTGGTTTACGAAGGAAAAAAGATTTGTCGTATAAAAAATTTAATTTTGTCCGCAGTTCTTTCGGACGTTGCTTAAGGACTTTTTCTTGAAGGTTACGGAATTTTTGTATAAAATTCACATAAAGAAAGCAAAAAAATTTTTAAATGACTTTGGAGGCAGTGAAATGAAAAAATTTTTGAAAATGTTGACGGCGGCAATGTTTTTTGCATTATCCGCGCAGACAGTTCAGGCGGCTGACTATCCCTCCGAAGCAGAAGTTCATGAAAAACTTTCGCAGGTCGAAGGAACGATTTTCCCCGTCGGAAATCCGAATGTAAATTACGAAAAATATTTCACGGGAAAAACTTTTCTTTCAATGTTGGCGAATGACTCAATGGCCGTCGGGAATGTAACTTTTATCGACGGTGCGCACACTTTTTGGCATATTCATCACGGAACGTGTCAAATTCTGGTGACGGAGTCGGGCGCGGGTTATGTTCAAATTTGGGGACAGGAGCCGATTGAACTTTTGCCCGGCGTTGTTTTCACCGTTCCCGAAGGCGTTAAACATTGGCATGGAGCGGCTCCGGGAAAAATGATGCAACATCTTTCAATCACGCAATCGAATAACGAAGTTTCCACGGATTGGCTTGAACCTGTGGACGAAAAATTTTTTGAGAGTTTAAGAAAATAATTTTAAAGGAGTGTTTTACATGGAAATTACGAGAAGAGATTTAATCAAAATGGCGGGAATTGTTGCGGCAGGCGCGGCGATCGGAAAATTTGAAAATGTTGCAGAGGCGGCAAAACCTTCAATCAAACTTTCTCAAGCTCCCGTTGTCGGCAGTAAAAATGTCACGGGAACAAATTACACCGGCTCGGCGGCGAAAGTTTATTTCACGAAAAAAATTGACGCTGAAAGCCTCATCAAAATTTATCAGTGCGTCAACGGCGAAGTTTTCGGTAAAATCGGAATCAAACTTCACACGGGCGAAAAAAACGGACCGAACATTTTGCCGCGCGATATGGTTCAAAAATTTCAGGCGCAGGTGCCGAACTCAAGTATTATTGAGACGAATACTTTATATTTCGGCGACAGATACACGACTGAAGGACATTTGGAGACTTTGAAGGTCAACGGCTGGACTTTTTGCCCCGTCGATATTATGGACGCGGACGGTTATGTAAATTTTCCCGTCAGCGGCGGAAAATATTTGAAAGAAATCGCGATGGGAAAAAATCTTGCAAATTATGATTCAATAATAGTTTTAACTCATTTCAAAGGCCACGCGATGGGCGGTTTCGGCGGCAGTCTGAAAAATATCGCTATCGGAATGGCAAGCGGGCAACTCGGAAAAGTTCAAGTACACGGCTATAAAAATCCCGAAATGCCGCCTCCCGGACCGGCGTGGTTTGACGGAACTTTCCCCCTTAAAGATGAACTGATGGAGAGAATGGCGGAGAGCGGAAAGGCTACCTGCGATCATTTCGGAAAAAGAATTGTCTTTTTAAATGTTATGCGTCGGCTCAGTGTCGATTGCGATTGCGCGGGAACTTCCGCCGCAGAACCGACAATGAAAGATGTCGGAATTTTGGCTTCGACCGATATTTTGGCAATAGATCAGGCTTGCTGTGATTTTGTCTGGTCAGCTCACGACAGCGGGGATTTAAAGGAAAGAATTTTATCGAGAAACGGACTTCATCAACTTCAGGCGATGAGAAATTTGAATATGGGAAACACTCAATACGAATTGATTTCTGTGGATTAACTGAAAGGAATTTTTTTCATGAAAAAAGCTGTACATTTCGGCGCGGGAAATATCGGGCGCGGATTTATCGGACTTCTTTTGAGCAAGGCGGGTTACCATGTGACTTTTGTCGATGTTGCCGCCCCGCTCGTCGATGACATTAACAATCTCGGCAAATACAACGTGCAGATTTTCGGCAAGGATGAAAAAATTCAAGTCGATAACGTCAGCGCGATTAACAGCGAAAAAAATCCCGACGCACTTCTTGACGCGATTGTTGACGCGGATATTGTCACAACTGCAATCGGTCCGAACATTTTAAAATTTATCGCGCAGAATATTGCGAAGGGTTTGACGAAAAGAATTGCGACGAATAAAACCCCGCTGAATATTATCGCCTGTGAAAATATGGTCGGCGGCTCAACCGTGCTGAAAAATTTTGTCTATGAAAATCTTTCCGATGATGTCAAAGACGAAGCCAGAAAACTTATCGGCTTCCCTGATGCCGCCGTTGACAGAATTGTCCCCGCGCAGAAAAATGACGAAAAACTTTTGGTGAAAGTCGAAGAGTACGCGGAATGGGATGTCGATTCAGCCGGCGTTGTCGGCGAAATTCCCGAAATCAAGGGAATGACTTTGGTCCCGAATCTCAACGCTTATATCGAAAGAAAACTTTTCACCGTCAACACCGGCCACGCGTCGATTGCTTACCTCGCCTATCAAAAAGGTTTCAAAGATATTTCGACGGCGATGAAGGACGAAGAAATTGTAAATTCCGCCCGCGATGTTTGGGCGGAGACTTCCGAACTTTTGATTGAAAAATATAATTTCGACCCCGAAGTTCATAAAAAATACGTCGAGACTGCGGAAAAACGTTTTTCAAATCCGTTTTTGTCCGACGAAGTCACGAGAGTTGCACGCGGTCCGAAAAGAAAACTTTCCCCGCAAGATCGCTTGATTTCTCCCGCAACTCAACTTATCGAACGCGGAAAAAATCCCGAAACTTTGTCTAAAGTTGCCGCCGCCGCTTTGAAATTTGACTTTGACGGCGACCCCGAAGCCGTCGAGATTCAAAACTTCATCAAAGAAAACGGAATGGACGCGGCAATTTCAAAATTTACCGGCGCGGAAAGCGGTTCAAAACTTTTCGAGATGATTAAAAAGAATATTTGATTCTGCAGACGCAGGATTTCAAATAAAAATTTTTTGAAGATATTTTTTATCAAACCCCTGAAAAAAAATAGAGAGGCTCTTTTTTGAGAGACCTCCCTATTTTTTTGCAAAAATTTTTCAAGCGTCAATTAAATCGATTTCCTTAAAAAGTTCTTCGACAAGTGCGGATTCGGGAACTTTTCGGATAATCTCGCCTTTTCGGAAAATAATTCCTTCGCCGTCCGCGCCCGCAATTCCGACATCGGCAGTTCTGGCCTCGCCGGGACCGTTCACCACGCAACCCATCACCGCAACCGTAATATTTTTTTTCACACCGGATAATTTTTTTTCAACCTGCGCGGCAATTTCGGGCAAATTTATCCGCGTCCTTCCGCAAGTCGGGCAGGAAATTAAAGTCGCTCCGTAATTTCGCAGACCGAGAGATTTTAAAATTTCATTCGCAACTTTCACTTCGACAACGGGATCGCCCGTCAACGAAACGCGGATTGTGTCGCCGATTCCCTCCGCCAAAAGTGCGCCGATTCCCACAGCAGATTTTATAACGCCCGTGTTGACCGTACCCGCTTCAGTTATTCCCAAGTGCAAAGGATAATCGACTTTTTCGGAAATGAGACGATAAGCCGCCAAAGTCAAAGGCACGTCGTGAGCCTTGAGAGAAATTTTTATGTCGAAAAAATTTTCTTCTTCCAAAATTTTCACGTGTTCAAGCGCGGATTCGACGAGAGCCTCCGCAGTCGGGCCGCCGTATTTCTGCAAAAGTTTTCTGCTCAAAGACCCCGCGTTGACTCCGATTCTTATCGGAATATTTTTTTCCTTCGCCGCCGCAACAACTTCGCGAACATGAGCCGCCCCGCCGATATTTCCGGGATTTAATCTCAACGCCGCAACTCCTTGACTTATCGACTCAAGCGCAAGTTTATAATCAAAATGAATGTCGGCAATTATCGGCACGTCAACCGCAGAAATAATTTCATGCAAATTTTTCGCCGCGTTCATATCGGGAACGGCAACGCGAACAATATCGCAACCCGCCGCCTGAAGTTTTTGAATTTGTTCGACGGTCGATTTTGTGTCATCGGTTTTTGTGTTCGTCATAGACTGAACGCTGACAGGTGCGCCGCCGCCGATTTTTATTTTGCCGACTTGAATTTGTCGAGTAATTTTTCTTTCCATAAAAAAAAATTTTCACGTCCTTAAGATTTTCTGTCAATTAAAAATTTTACAAGTTCACGCAAAAAATTCGCCTCGTCACCGAAATTTTTCAGTGAGTCAACTGCATCGTCAACAGACTTTTCCGCAAGTTTTTCGGCCTCATCAAGCGAAGTCAAAGTCACGTAAGTCGACTTATGATTTTTTTCGTCACTGCCGACGGGTTTGCCGAGATTTTTTTCATCGCCGATAACGTCCAAAATGTCATCGGTTATTTGAAAAGCAAGACCGAAATTTTCTGCATAATTCGTGAGCGCGGAAAGTTTTTTTTCGTCAGCTCCCGCCAAAATCGCGCCGGATTTTATCGCCGCTTTGAAAAGTGCGCCGGTCTTTCCAAGATGCATTTTTTTCAGCGTGTCGAGATTTATTTTTTTTCCCTCGGACTCAAGGTCAATCATTTGTCCGCCGACCATTCCCGAAACTCCCGCCGCAATGCTCATTTCTTTGACAACTTCGAGTAAAATTTTCGGCTCAACGTTTTTTTGTCGCGTCATAACTTCAAACGCCAATGTCAAAAGCGCGTCGCCTGCCAAAATCGCCGTCGCCTCTCCGAAAACTTTATGATTGGTCAATTTTCCGCGCCTGTAATCGTCATTATCCATCGCGGGCAAGTCGTCGTGAATCAGCGAGTAAGTGTGAATCATTTCTATCGCGCTTGCAACGGACAAAAATTTTTCGCCGTCACCGCCGACAGAATCCGCCGCCGCCATTAAAAGCACGGGACGAAGTCTTTTGCCGCCACTCATCAAGCTGTATTCCATTGCCTCAAAAATTTTTTCGTCGAGGATTGAAGTTTTTTTGAGTTCGATGAGCAAATTTTTTTCGACAAGTTCGGCGCGACGTTTCCACAAATCTTTAAACATTTTCTCCCTCCAATAAAAAAAACCGGACAAACTGCCCGGCGGCGAAATTTTCTATTTTGAAATCGTGTCGAGAATACCGTTTACAAATTTTCCCGAATCGTCAGTGCCGTACTTTTTCGCGAGATTCACAGCCTCATTGATTGCAATCGCGGCGGAAAGTTTTTCTTCCGCAAATTTCATTTCGTAAACGGCAAGCCGCAAAATATTTCTGTCCGCCGTCGCAAGTCTTTTGAGCGTCCAGCCTTTTTTCAAACTGTTTTGAATAAGTTCGTCAATTTTTTCGAGATGCGCCCGCGTGCCTTTGACATTTTTTTCCACCAAGAGCAAATTTTTTTTGTTCAAGTCCGAAAAATCTTCGTCTTCCAGCGCGATTTTTATCGCAAGTTCTTCGCAAGACCCGTACTCTTCCTCCGGACCTTTAAAAAAATCCAGCTGAAAAAGTGCCCTGAAGGTCGCCTCTCGTGCGAGTGTAAGACTCATTTAAATTTTTAACTCCCACCATTTAAATTTCCAGTGACGGAATTTTTCCGGCAATTTTTTATCAATCGCTTTTAAAGTGCTGTCGAGCAAATCGTCTTTTTCGTCAAACTGCGAACCGATATAAAGCCCGATGACTCCGCAGAAAAACGCGAACAGCGTCGGAAAAAAACCCACCGTCCAAATCAAAAAGCCGACAAAAACTCCGCCGATAAACCCGCATTTTCGATTGGGGTGAGTTTCAAAAAACTTTGCGATAAGAATTTTAATTTCTTCCCACATATTTTTCACCGCCTACCGAACTCTTCGACTTTTTTTCTGCACGGGCTGAGAAATGTCGGTCACCCTCATATAAATTTCAACGTCGATAATTTGCAAATTTTCTTCCAAAACTTCTTTAACGTTTTTGACGAGTTGCGCACTGACACTTTGCGCGGAAGTGCCTTGATTTAAAGTCAAAGCGAAACGAATTTGCAAGGCATTTTTTTCTGTAGGCGGGTCAACAGTCGCGGTTGCCGAATAAATTCCGTCAATTTCTTTTACCGAACGTTCGACAATTCTGCGGATTAAATCGCACTCGACGTTAATTTTTCCGAAATTCGTATTTTTCAGCGGGAAAGAATTGCCCGGGCGATCAATGCGAAAAGTTTTTGTGAAATTTTTTCCGATAAAATTTTTAAATCTGTTTAACATTTCAACACCTACACAACGCGCCTTTCACGCTCTGCGACCGCGTTTGTAACTTCGGTGACACGGACTTCAGTCGGTGCGCCGGAAATTTCCAAAGCCGTCATTAACGCGGAATTTACCGCCGAATTTACTTTTTCGCTGACTTGCGGCGCGGAATATCCTTGAGCCAAAACGACAGACATTTTTATTTTCAGCGGCATCTCTCCGGAAATTTTTTTTACGTCGGCTTTGACTTCCCGAACTCCGCTTACCGTAAGTGCCGCACGTTCTACAACGTCTGTTATCGCCTCGACCGCAACAAAAACCGCACTTGCCTGACCTTTTTGAAGTTCAATGTCACCGCTTTCATGTTCGATCGAATCTTTTTTGCCGGAAAAAACTACGCACAAAAGACATAAACTTGCGAGCGTCATCGCGCCGATTACCGCCAAAGTTTCTTGTCGGGAAATTATTTCTTTTAACGCGTCCTGCCAAAGTTGCGCGGGTATCAAGTGAAAATAAACGCCCGCACACGCGACCAACGCCGCCAGCACCGCGAGAACGTATAAAAATAATAACAGGCGGCTTATTATGCCCATAAAAAACTCCTTTGATCAGTTTTCGGCAGTCAGTTAAAAGTTTTTTGGAAAACAGATAACTGACCACCGACAACTAATTTTTGATAACTGATTTAATGAACGCGAACGTCTTCAACTTGTTCTTCTTCTTCGGGGAAGTTCACGCCCTGTACGTTGACATTGACTTCGACAACGGAAAGTCCCGTCATGGTTTCGATGGCGCGTTTGATGTTTTCCTGCGCGGCAAGAGCAACGTCGGGAATGCGCACACCGTATTTGACGATGATGTAAAGATCAATCGCCGCTTCACGTTCGCCGACTTCGACTTTAACGCCTTTGGAGAAATTTTTTCTGCCGAGCATTTCGGCAATTCCGCCGACAAGTCCGCCGCTCATTCCGGCAATCCCGTCAATTTCGGTTGCCGCCAAGCCCGCAATAATGCTGACAACTTCGTCGGCAATCTTAATCGTGCCGAGCCCGGTATCGGTTTTCATTAAATCTTTTTCTTCCATCTTCAAAAACCTCCTAAAGATTTTCTGACCGAAGTCATTTTCTGCGGTAATATTCTATGTTGCGGAAATTTTCCCTGCCGCCGCCGAAAATTTTAAAACTCACAGGATTTTCGATTTGCTGAAAGAAATTTTTATTTGACAAATTTTTTTGAGGAGGATTTTTTTCATGAGAAAAAATTTTTTGATTTTTATTTCAATCGGAATTTTAATTTTTTTGTTCATGAATTTCGGCGAGAAAAAAATTTATGTGACTGCGGAAGTTGAAGGCGCGGAGGAAATTATAACTTCGGTCGAGGCGAAAAAAAATTTGCCGCTTACGATAAGTTTTATTCATTCCGTGCAAAAAACTCCCGTGATTGAAGAATTGGAATTTGACGGCGAAAATTTTATTTTGCTTAGGACGAAATATAAATCTCACGGCGTGGGACTGCCTTTTATGGAAAGTGACGGCGATTTTCGGGAAGAAAACGGAATTTTTATCATGGACAACATGAACCGCACGATAAAAAATTTGGAACTGCGGACGGGCACAGGAACGCAACTCACAATTATTTTTGACGGGCAAGAATTTAAACTTTTTGAAAAATTTCCTGCGGGAACAAAAATCAAATTTAAAATTTCATGAAAATTTTTTCTTAAGTTGAAAATATTAAACTTCGATATATACAGCGTAAGTAAATAAGCAAAAAAATTCAGGTCAGTTTAAATTCAGTTGAACGGAGTCCTAAATTTTATGACAAGGAGCGTCATAAATCTGACCCTTGCTGAAAAAAGGAGAAGTGATTTATTATGATGCGTTCCTTGTTCGCCGGCGTTTCCGGCTTGAAATCTCATCAGACGAGAATGGACGTTATCGGCAACAACATTTCAAATATTAATACGGTCGGTTTTAAATCCAGCCGCGTAACTTTTTCCGATATGCTTTCGCAAACTCAGACAGGTGCTTCGAGTCCTGCGGCAAATCTCGGCGGCACTAACCCCAAACAGATCGGTCTCGGCGCGGCAGTTGCAAGTATCGACTTGATTTTTAATGACGGTTCTCCGCAGGCTACGGGTAAAAATACCGACGTGGCTCTTTCGGGTAACGGTCTTTTTGTTTTGAAAAGTACACTCGTGACGGCGCATTTGAATTTGACGCACAAGGCAATTATGTTCTTCCCGGCAGCGGTTATTATGTTCAAGGATGGAATGCTGTTGACGGTTCTTTGAATACAAATGCTCCTACTACCAATATAATTGTACCTGCAGGAAAAACCATGTCGGCGACCGCTACCAGCGCGGTTGAGTTCAATGGCAATTTAAATTCGGGTGCCCCCATAATTACGGCTATAACTTATACAACCGGCACGGGTACTGCCAATGTCTTAAACGGCGGTACAATTACGGCTGTAACTTTCTATGATTCTTCGGGCAACGTGTTACCGAGTGCCGACAGCATGGACGACGAAGGTGTCTACAGTGCAGAGATAACTTACGATACTTTTGCTGACAGTACCACATCAACTCAAACGACGGTATACGCCGCAACTTATAAAGGCTCGGTTGCTGTGGGCGGTGAATATGTTTCTTCCGTAAACGTTGACGGGACAAATGTTATTTCGGCAACTTTGACGTTGAGTGACGGGACAACTCAAAGGGTTACCAACGGTTATTATCAGCTCGGTCACAGCATACCCCTCACCACTTCAGCAAGTTTGTATGACTCGGAGGGTAATACACATTTAATTACGCTACTGTTGGATAAATACGGTGCCACGGCAGACGAAATTACTGCCTTGCAAACTCAGTATCAAGATTATAAATTGGCAGGTTCTACTGATGAGAGAAATTATGGTGAAGCGTTGGCGGCATATAACAACAGATGGATGGTCTACATTGCGCCAAGTGCAGGAGAAAAAGATCCCGCGGTTGAATACACGCAAACAGAAGAAGACGGATCAAAAACTAACGGATATTTAAATCGTATAGATACTGACACGTATGCGACTTTAAGTACTGCAGATCAAGCACGTTACAACCCCATATACGACGATAACGGCACTACCGTACTGGGATACGGTGCAGCCGGCTATGTTTACTTCAATCAAGACGGTTCTTTGAACAGTACAGAAACCAAAGGTTCAAATATACTTTTGCAATATTCTGACGGCAACGGCGCAACGGATACCTCTTCATCTATAGACTTTACAGGTCTGACGCAATATTCCGGCAGTTCTACCGCTTATCCGACGGCGGACGGTAATGCCTTCGGCGTTCTTCAATCTGTGGCGGTCGACGCGGCTGGTATTATCACGGGAACTTATACAAACGGCGTGCGCCGCTTTGAAGCGCAAATCGCGGTTGCTCAATTCGTCAACTCTTCAGGCTTGACCAAAATCGGCACAAGCCTCTATCAAGAATCGAATAACTCGGGTACGGCAAATATTAAGACGGTGTCCGCTCTTGGTCTGACTGTTACGCCCGCTGCTTTGGAAATGTCCAACGTCGAACTTTCTTCCGAACTTTCTGACATGATTATCACTCAGCGCGGTTTCCAGTCCAACTCAAAAATTATTACCGTCGCCGATGAAATGCTTGAAACGCTCATCAATATGAAGAGATAATAAACTAACCCGATATAAAAAAGCCTCCTGCAATCTTCAAGACTGCGGGAGGTTTTTTATTTGCGAAAATTTTATTCGCTTGAATTAAATTTCCGCCATGACGTTATTTTTTGCGAAAACGCCGATAATTTCCATCAACTTAGTTTTTTTCGGATCGTAATCAATAGTTGTTTCGCCGTCGTGCGCGTGAATATGAACGTACATAACGCCGGGCAATCCGAGCAAACTTTTTTCAACTTCTTTCGCGCTGTCTTCGGTGTAGCCCTTCGCGTTGAATTGCAAACGATTGTTTCCGAGACCTTCACCGCAGCCGCATTCTTTGCACATTGAAAATTTCTCCTTCTTCGATTTTTTAGATCGGTAGATCGACAGATGGGCAGATTGGCAGTTTTTTCACTATTGATCTGTCGATCTGTCCGCTGTCGATCTGACTAAACATTCACGCCGAAATTTCTGCCGAGAGCCGCAAGTCCGCCGCTGAAACCCGAGCCGATAGCGTTAAATTTCCATTCGCCGCCGTGACGATAAAGTTCACCGACGACAACAGCAGTTTCGACAGAAAAATCTTCGCCCAAGTCATAGCGAATAAGTTCTTGACCCGTAGTATCGTCAACCACGCGGATATAAGCGTTTGAGACCTGCCCGAAAGTTTGCTTGCGAGTTTCCGCGTCGTAAATCGTGACGGTAAAATCAATTTTGCTGACGTTGGCGGGAACTTTATCAAGGTCAATTTTAATTTCTTCGTCATCGCCTTCGCCCGCACCCGTCAAGTTATCGCCCATATGTTCGACGGAACCGCTGACGTGTTTGAGATTGTTATAGAAAACAAAATCTTCGTCGCCGTGAACTTTGCCGTTGTCGCCGAGCAAAAATGCCGCCGCGTCCAAGTCAAAATCATGTCCGCCGTCATATTTGTTCACGTCCCAGCCGAGACCGACCAGAATTTTTTTCAAACTCGGGTTGCTTTTTGTCAAGTCAACTTTCTGACCTTTTCTTAAACTCACACCCATTTTAAAAAACCTCCCTCAATCTTTTCTTCCCGAGACCCATTTCAGACCCCAGTCAAAATCTTCATCCATTTCCTGTGAATCATAATAGAAATTGACAATTTTTTCAACACTGAAAGTACCGCCGACGTTTTCCAAAAGTGCAATCGCGCAGGTTGGTTTGTTTGAGCCGTAATCGTCCATTCGCACAATCAATTCGGGACTGCCGGGACATTTGACGGTGACAACGCCTTTCGCCTCCGCCCAATTCGCCGCGCCGGAATAAATGAAGGTGAAAATTAAAATTCGCTCAATCTTGTCAATAAATTTTCCGTTCACGCGAATTGTTTCGCCGCCCGCAACACTGCCCGTTCTGTCGTCGCCGTCGAGAGCGATATAAGGCGAATAATTCAAACTGCCGAAATGATTTCCCAACGCTTGAATTGCGCCGAGTTCGCCGTTTTTCAGTTCGTAAAGGCAAGCAAGGTCTAAATCTATACCGCCGCCGCCGAAAAATGAGCCGAAAAATCCCGATTTTTTTGAAGGCTGACTCCAATTTAAATTTATGACGATCTCGCCGAGCCTGTCGCCCTTTTTTGTGAGATTTATTTTTTGACCTTTGCGAAGTTCGATTTTTTTCTGCGCGGGAGGAGGCGGAGGAGGCACGGAAATTTTTTCCGGCTTGGGCGGTTCAACTTTTGGCGGAGGTGGAGGCGGAGCAGTCATTTCGTCGGTTACTTCAATGCCGAAATTTTTGCAAAGCGCGGCAAGTCCCCCGCTGAAACCCGCACCCGTCGCGTTAAATTTCCACGCGCCTTTGTAACGGTAAATTTCGCCGAGAACTATCGCAGTTTCGACGGAAAAATTTTCAAGCGGAAAAGTTGCAACATCTTCGCCGCGATTATTTTTCAAGCGCAAGACAGCATTTTTAATCAGACTGAAATTTTGTTTCCTGACATCTGCATCGTAAATTGTCGCCGTGAAAGAAATTTTTTCAATGCGCTTGGGAATTTTTGAAAGGTCAATGTCCAAAGAATCGTCCGAAAGATGATGCACGCTGTCCGAATTGTGCGAAGTGTTGCCGTAAAAAACAAAATCTTCGTCGCCGCCGACTTTGCCGCCGTACTCCTGCAGAAAAGCCGCCGTATCAATTTCCACCGCAGAATTATTTCGCTCAAATTTTACCGTCAAAAAATTTTCATTGAGCGGAATTTTCTGCCCCTTGCGAAGTTCCATAATTTTCACCTGCCGAATTTATTTTTCATAAACCAAATTAAACAATATAAACGTGATAATTGCAACTGCGCCGGTAATTTTTGCCTGCAGGCGATTTAGTGGGCAGTGGTTAGGGAGAAATCCCTGTAACTTGTCCGCCAATCACTGAAGCTGTGACCATAACTTCTTAAAAAACCTGCGCGACAATTTTATAACAACGGCTGTCTTTGTAAGGATTCGTCAAACTGAAAAGCACAATGGCTTTTTGTCGAAAAAAATATTCGCCCTCGCCGTGATTTTTAAAATTTTCTCTGACATCAATATCGCCAACGCTGAATTTAAAATATTTTTTGCCGTTGTAATCGAAATTCGCGTAAAATTTTTTATGATCTGCGGCAAGTTTAATTTTTATTTTCAAATCGGTCACGGGCAGGAGCAAAAGAGATTCACGTTTGGACTGTTTTAAAACAACATCGACGTCAACGGCTCGCCCGTAATTGTAAAAAATTTTTTCCCGATGATCAAAGCCGCGCCACTTGATAATTTTTTCCAAAGTCGTCACAGATTCTTTTTGCCAAAAAAATTCTTCGTCATAAAAAATATTTTCCGGCTGAATCGGATTGTTGACGGGCGTTTTCAAAAATTTAACTTCAACAACGTCTAAAAGTTGCGGCTCGGTTTCGTCGGGGTAAACCATCGCGTCATGAATTACCGCGTTGTTATTTTCGGCGTTTTTAGAAATCGGTCGAACCCATTCGCCCGTCCTCGAAAGACCCGCCACGCAAAAATTTAAATTTTTCGCGCTCTTCGCCAAAATAGCAATGTGCTTGATGTACATAAATTTTTTACAAATTAATTATTTTTGCGCCGAAAACTTCCGCGAACTTTTTTGCGACAAGTAGACGATGACAATTTTGCGCACTCGGTTCCGCGCAGAGCAGACAATATTTTTTTTCGGCAGAATAATTTTTTGCGATGTAATCCGAAATTTTTCGCTCGTACATCAGCTTTGCAAATTCGCACTCGTAATCAAACCAATCAAAAATTTTTTCCTTGTACCCGTCGAAAAGATTTTTACTCGGCGCAAGCTCTCTGTCATGAAAATAATTTATGCCGGAAATTCTGCGCAAAAAAAATTCAAGGTCGGGAAATTTCGTAAAGCCCGCCAGTTGCGAAGAATTGTATAAGCGCACGTCAACAACCTCGTCGATATTTTTTTCTTCCAGCGTCTCAAAAAAATCTTCCGCCGTCCGCCGCGTGAAACCAATCGTATAAATTTCATCCATCAAATTTTTCCTCACTTGAAAAAAACTTTTATTACATCGCTCGTTGTCACCACGACGGTTAAAGTTATCAGCAGGGCAACGCCGACCCTTTGAGTGTACATTAAGGCTTTCGGGCTGAGCGGGCGACCTCTTACCGCTTCGATGACCAAGCCGACGAAATGACCGCCGTCAAGCGCGGGAACGGGCAACAAATTTATTATCCCCAAATTTAAACTTAAAAGCGCAGCAAAATTAAGCAGGGGAATAAATCCGCGCTCCGCGACCTGTCCCGCCATTTGAGTTATCCCGATCGGTCCGGTTACGTCCGCTTGCGAAGGACTTTTTACCAAATCCGCAAGTGCGTCCAACATCATTTTCAAAATTTCCGCCGTGTGATTTACCGCGATGAAAAATGCGTCGGGGATTGAAATTTTTTCGTAGACGATTGAACTTTGCACGCCGATTAAAGACCTGTGCGCCGTTGCAGAAAATTCAGGCGTGACCGAAACTGTTTTGACTTCGAAATTTCTTTCAAACTCGATTGATAAAGTTTTATTCGGTTCGACGGATTTTAATTTTTCGGTGAGGTCTTCCCACGTTGAAATTTTTGTGCCGTCGATTGCCAAAATTTTATCGCCCGCCAAAAGTCCCGCATTTGCCGCAGATTTTCCCTCGATAACCGCGCCAAGTATCGGCTCGGGGGAAGGCGTGGCAATTCCGACCGCCGCGAAAATTCCGAAGAACAAAATTATCGGCAAAACAAAATTCATTCCCGCGCCTGCCAAAATTACAATCATCCTTGCGAAGACGGATTTTTCGCAATAACCGCGCTCGCCCGCCTGATTGTCTGAAGGGTCCATCCCCGCAATATCGTTAAAGCCGCCTAAAGGAATTGCGCGAAGGGAATAGACGGTCTCCCCGCGCCTGAATTTAAAAATTTTCGGACCGAAACCTATTGCAAATTCATCGACGCGCATCCCCGTCGCCTTCGCCGTGATAAAATGTCCGAACTCGTGAACCAAAACCAATAATCCAAAAACAAAAATTGCCGCTGCCAAAGTCAACAACAAAATTTTTTCTCCCCTTTCATAAATATTGAAACCGCTTTATCATATCATTTTTTTTTGGCTTTTCAATGAAAATTTTTCAAAAAAAAATCCCTCCCGCAAATTTCTTTGCAAGAGGAAAATTTTTTTATTCAGCTAAAAAACTTTTTCAGAGAAAAATTATTCTTTGATGAATTTTTCAGCTCCGGCATTCATTTTGATGAAGTCCATACCGTCAAGAGCTTTGTCTTTGGCAATGGATTTTGCAACAGAGTGAGCGGCAGAAATTTTGTCGAGATTGCCGAAAATTGCTTTCGTGATTTCGTAACCTGTTTCGTCAGTCATTTTGTCGGTCGCAACGAGGATAGCCATAACGCTGACGGTTTGAATGTCTTCGTTAAATCCTTGATAAGTCCCGCCGGGAACGGTGGTTTTTGTGTAGAACGGATAATCTTTCACGAGTTCGGCAATTTTTTCGTCTTCGAGAGGAATCAAGCGAATTTGTTTTTGAGATGCAACGTCTTGCACGGAAGCAGTGGGAGCACCTGCAGTCAAGCAAGCAACGTCAACAGTGCCGTCTTTGAGAGCGGTCGCGCCTTCTGCAAAGGAAAGGAATTGCTCGTCAATGTCATCATAAGTCAAGCCGTAAGCCTTGAGAATTTGGCGGACGTTACCTTCAACACCGCTGCCCGCCGCGCCGACTGCAACGCGTTTGCCTTTGAGGTCGGCAATGGTTTTGATTCCGGAAGATTCCAACGTTACGAATTGGCAAGTTTCGGGATAAAGCGAGGCAATTCCGCGCAGGTTTTCGATTTTGTTTTCAAACATTTCCGTGCCGTTGACGGCGTAGTAAGTGATATCGTTCTGCACGATAGCCATTTCGACTTGCTTGTCTTTGAGCATGTTGATGTTTGCAACTGACGCGCCGGTACTTTGTGCGCTGGCGTTTACGTCTTTTGCATTTTTGTTTAGCACGTCGGCAATCGCTCCGCCGATCGGGTAATAAGTTCCCGCCGTGCCGCCTGTTGCGATGTTCACGAAAGATTCATTCCCGCCGCTGCCGCCGCCGCAACCTGCAGCCGCAACAGCCATTGCAAGAGCAAGACCCGCCGTCAAAACTCTTTTGAAGATTTTTGATAATCCCATCGATAACACCCCTTAAAAAAATATTTTGAAAATTTCAACCGAATTATATCATATTTTTTTATTTTGCAACATAAATTTTTGCAAGAAAAAAGACCTTAAAAAATTTTTTCAAGGTCTGAAAATTTTGTGAGCGAAAAATTATTTCAGCAAATTATTTTCGCTTAACCGTTCGATAAATCTGTCGAAAATTTTCTCATTGCGTTCCAAAATATCGTATTCGGTGAAGTCATTTTTAGTTTCGGCAAGGCGACGAAGTTCGACAATTTCAGTGCCGCGTCTTTTGCCGTCACCAAGATAAAACTTTCTTTTGTCGGAAAATCGATAATCGGCGGCACGAATATTGATTCTTTCTTCAAGCAAAGATTTATTCCCCAAAAGTTCAAGATTTTCTGTTTCTTCAAGCGGTTCAAATTCATTGCGATTTTTTGCGTAGATATGTTCAATATGTAATTTCATTCCGAGATCGGGCAACTCTTGATCTGAATTTTCAAACGCCCACCAAGCAAGCATTGCGCGAGTAATCGGCTTTGTGTTGGAAAATTTCATGTTCACAAGTTGTTCGCGAAAAAATTTTTTATCTTGCCTTGTATCTCTGAAAGTCATTTCCCGCCCGTGCAAAATATTTTGAAACTCCAAGAAAAACGGTCTTCTGACGGAATGAACTCCGGGGTTCGCAATGGCGTGAAGCAAAAATACGAGCGTTACTTTTTCCAAGAATTTTAAAAACTTTTTTTCGACGAGATTCTCTTTATTGCCCATAAAATAAAGAGATACGATATATGACCAAAGACTGTAGGGACAATAGCTTAAGACGAAGATTTTTTTCAGTATGCTGTTTGAAAACTTTGTCTCGTCACGATTGAAAATATCTTGCCAAAAATTTTTGAGAGTTACCAGTTCCTCAAAAGTTTCTTCTTTTCTCAAGACCTCATAGCCGTTTTTTTCGTAGTACGGGCGCAGACCTTTGAACGTATCATTTTTAGTTCCGGACTTTGCCAACAAAAAGTACATATATCGCATAAATAAATCGTCGAGCGGAGTACCCGTGCGCGGATGAAAATTTTTGTTGCAAAACTCCTCCAAATCTTTCCAGCGACGAATAAAATTTTCTTTCTCCTGCCTGCCCTGATCTCTGTAAAATTTGTAAAATTGCGCCTTGAAAATATCCGAATCCGAAAGTTCCATTCCCCTGTCGTTCAAGGTCGTAAAAATCCTCAAGGCAGTATCTTGTTTTGAAGTTTCAATGGGCAACAAAATGCAGTTGTATAAAATTCGGCGGACAAAATCAGAAAAATTATCGGGCGTTTCTTGCTTGAATTCGGAGATTTTTCTTTGGAAGTAACGATAATTTTCAGCGTAACGGCTTTTATTGCCTTTTGTCGCCTTACCGTCAGAAATAATTTTCTCAAATTCTTTTATTTCATCCTCCGCGGCGACTTCGGATTTAATTTTAATTTTTGTCTTATCGGGTTCACCGTCCCTGCCGATGTGCCAAATGCATTTTTCAATATCTTGACGTATTCTGTTGTCATTTTTGTCGACGGTCTCATAAAAAGCCCGCATCAAGAGCAAAAGAGTTATCAGTCTTTGCTGTCCGTCGATAACCTCTTTTTGCTTGGAATCGTTGAGAAAAGTCAAAATCGTTCCCAAAAAATATTCGTCGTTATCGTCGTCAAATAAATCCGCGTCATCATTCGGAATGGCGAACAGTTTCGCACTGTTCACGCTCCCACGAATACGGCCGCTGATAATCCGGATAAAAAATTTTACGCCGCGTTCGGAAAAAATCGAGTATATGTCTTTCTGCGAAATGTTTAAGTCCGACATTTTCTGCCCCCGCTAAATTTTCAAAGTCTCTAAAATCTTTTTACAGCCACGCAAAATATCTTCGTAAGTCGTCGCGAAACCGTTTTTATCCCACGGAATATCTTTTTCGATAAGGCGGGAAATTTTTTTATCAGGGTCGCCGCCACAAATTTTTTCCACCTGCTCAATATTCCCTGCGTCCATGCAAACTATTCTGTCAAAATTTTTGTAATCGTCCGCCGTGACCTGTCGCGCCGTGTGCTTGGTGTAGGGAATTTTTTCTTCGCGCAGTTTCGCCGCAATTCCCTCGTGCAAGTCGCCGCCTTCGGTCGGTTTCGACGCGGCGGAAGCGATAAAAATTTTTTCGGAAAGTCCCGCGTCATTGACCAATTTTTTCATGACAAATTCCGCCATAGGAGAACGCCCCGTATTGCCGCTGCAAACAAACAAAATTTTTTTCATAAAAAACACCTCAAGAGAATTTTACACGGCGAAAATTTTTTTGCAACAAAAATTTTTGCTTGACGTTTTCGCCTTGAAAGGTAAAATAAAGGAGGTATTTTTTTTTCGGCGAAAAGTGCAGGAAGTTTTTCAGGCATCGTTTGAAAAAGGAGGGTGCAAAATGATAAAATTAACCAAGTTCAATTCGGAGGCGCGGAAAAAAGGCGAGTTCGTTCTCAACGCCGAAGTTATTCAAACGGTGGAAGAAACCCCCGACACGGTCATAACTTTGGTGAACGGACAAAAATTCGTCGTCGATGAGCCGGTGGATGAAGTTGTTCGCCGCGTCATGAAGTATCGCCGCGCGTTAAAGCAGTATTAGTTCGGAGGGAAAAATAAATGGCTGATGAAGAAAAAGACGTTGAGGCTCCGGAGCCCAAGAAAAAATCACCGATAATTTTAATCGCCGTCTTGGTGGTCGTCGGGCTGGCACTTGCCGCCGGAATTTCCATTTTCGTGACGACCAAAATCATGGCGGATGCAAATGTCGAGTCTGACGAAGGGGAGAGCCGTCACCACGACGCGGGAGTATTTATCAAACTCGGCGACGCAAAAGAAGGGGTGCTGGTTAATGTAGGCGGTCCCCGCGCAAACAAATATCTCAAGGCGGGAATCGTTCTTGAGATGAACCCCGGCAAGAAATCCGTGATGAATGAAGAAACTCACGCGCTTCAACCCGACGCGGAAGTCAAAATTAATGACTTGGTCACGCAATTTTTACGCGCTACCAAAATTGAAGACTTCGACGCGACAAAACAGGACGAGTTGAAAAAACAGCTGAAGGACGCGCTCAACGCCGAACTTGGCAGCGGTGCGGTTTACGACGTTTATATAACCAGTTTCCTCTTGCAATAATTTCTGCGTCAAAAAAATTCCTAATCCACATTCCTAATCGAAGCAGGGGGGGAGTAATTTGCCGGGTGATGTACTGTCTCAATCCGAGATAGATGCGCTTTTAGCCGGAGTTATGAGCGGCGATGTTGATGCCGACTCAATGAAAAACGATGCGGGCGGAAAAAAAGTCAAGGTTTACGACTTCAAACGCCCCGACAAGTTTTCAAAAGATCAGATAAGAACGCTCTACATGTTGCACGAAAGTTTTGCACGACTTTTAAACACATATTTGAGCACTCATTTAAGGACGCTTGTCAACGTGGACGTGGCGAGTGTCGAGCAGTTGACTTATCAAGAATTTGTTCAATCTATGGCGAATCCGAGCGTTATAAGTATTTTGGGAGTGCCGCCGCTCAAAGGAAATATTATAATGGAAATCGGCACGGAGATTGCCTTTGCATTTATCGACAGAGTTTTTGGCGGCGACGGCAACACGACGATAAAAACGCGCGTGCTTACCGAAATTGAAGACGCGGTCATGCGACGTTTCGTCAACACGGCGATGAGCCATTTTAAAGAGGCTTGGGCGAATGTTGCGACGATAAATCCGTTCTTGGAAACGACGGAATCAAATCCGCAGTTCACGCAGATTGTTCCGCCTTCGGACATGGTTGTTATCGTCACGATTCAAGTGCGAGTCGGCGAAATTGAGGGCATGATGAATATTTGTATTCCCTACCTCGTGCTTGAGCCGATTATGTCGAAATTGACGACGACTTTCTGGGTTGCGTCTTCGATTTCCAAAGACGACAACGAGGGCGACCTTTACGCGATTCAAGCTAAACTGGAGAAAACGAAAGTTTCGCTGATTGTCGAAGTCGGGCAAGTTCAAATTACCATTCGAGAGTTTTTAACTTTGGGTTTCGGCGACGTTTTACAGCTCGGAACGAAAGTTAAAGATGATTTGCCCTGTAAAATCGGCAAAAATGCAAAATTCTACTGCCGACCCGGTACATCCGGCAAAAAAATGGCAGTTCAAATAACCAGAATTGTAGAACCGGAAGGAGATGATTATGACGATGAGTGACGATATGATTTCGCAAGCTGAAATTGACGCACTTTTGGCGGGCGGAGGAGCATCCGACGACAGTTCGGGCGGCGACTCAGGCGGCGGCTCATCTTCTTCGGGAGAGGAAGAATTGGACGGAGTTCTTTCGGATATTGAAAAAGACGCTCTCGGCGAAATCGGTAATATTTCGATGGGTAGCGCGGCAACGACGCTTTCGACTCTGTTAAATCATAAAGTTTCTATCAACACGCCGACAGTTTCCGTCGCCACGATGACGATTATTCAGGAGCATTACCCGATGCCCTATCTCGTCGTCGAGGTCGGCTACACAATCGGAATTGACGGCAACAATGTTTTGGCGATTCAGGCGCAAGACGCGGCGATTATTGCCGATTTGATGATGGGCGGGGACGGCTCTAACCCCGATACGAATTTAAGCGAAATTCACATGAGCGCGGTCGGCGAGGCAATGAACCAGATGATGGGCGCGGTTGCCACGAGTTTGTCGACGATGTTCAACAAAAAAATCGATATTTCGCCGCCCAAGGTCAATCTGGTCGATTTCGGCAAAGATGAAATTATCACCGAGATGGCGAAAAATTCCGACCCGATTGTTCGGATTTCGTTCAGAATGGAAGTTGACGGGCTTATTGACAGCGAAATTATGCAAATTTTGCCGGTAAACGTCGCGCGGGACATGGTGAAATCGTTAATGGGCGGCGGAGATGACGCTCCTGCGCCTTCCCCCGACATAGCCCCGCCTCCGCAGGAAGCACCGCCTCCTCCGCCTCCGCCACCTCAACAACAGCAATACGCACCGCCGCCGCCGCAACAACAGTATGCACCGCCACCCCAGCAACAGTACGCGCCGCCGCCTCAACAACAATACGCGGCTCCGCCGCCGGGCTACGGATATGGAGGAGGACCGCCTATGCAGCCAAATGTCGTAACAAATATGCCGGTTTCTCCGGCGCAGTTCATGCCGCTGTCAATGGAGCCCGTCCAAGTCAACGAAGCAAATATCGGCTTGATTTTGGACGTACCCTTGCAGGTGACAGTCGAACTCGGCAGAACGAAAAAATCTATCAAAGAAGTTTTGGAGCTTTCCAACGGCTCAATCGTCGAGCTGGATAAATTGGCGGGCGAACCTGTGGAAATTCAAGTCAACGGTCACTTCTTGGCAAAAGGTGAAGTCGTTGTCATTGACGAAAATTTCGGGGTGCGCATAACTGAAATTGCGACTCCCGCAGAACGCGCCGCAAGATTGATGTAGTTGTCAGTGGATAGTTGTTAGTTATCAGAAAAAATCTGACAACTGATGAATGGCAATTTCCAAATAAAATATTCTTGCCGATTTTAAATATATCGGTTATAATTGCAAAAATTATTTTTTACCAGACGAATGGGGAGAGATGAATTATGGCAATACGAGTGTTGGTCGTTGATGACGCGGCATTTATGAGAATGATGGTCAAAGATATTTTGACCAAAAACGGTTACGAAGTTGTCGGCGAGGCCGAAAATGGCATGAAGGCCGTCGAAAAATACAACGAATTGCACCCGGATTTGACGACGATGGATATTACCATGCCCGAGATGGACGGTATCTCCGCAGTCAAGGCTATTAAGAAAATTGACCCGAACGCAAAAATTGTCATGTGCAGTGCTATGGGTCAGCAGGCGATGGTTATCGAGGCGATTCAAGCCGGTGCGCGTGACTTCATTGTCAAGCCTTTCCAAGCAGATCGTGTACTGGAGGCAGTCCGCAAAGCTGTCGGCTGATGAATGGGAAACTGAAAAAATTTTTGCCGATTGCGCTCGCGCTTTTGTGCGTGATTTTAATTTTTGACTGTGGAACCTCAGAAGCCGTCGGCGGGTATCTGGAGGGC
>CAJOCT010000065.1:0-10447 GCA_905236725.1 uncultured Selenomonadaceae bacterium
ATTTGCATGGCGAACGAAGAAGAAATTCATAATCCTTTGTCGTTGAAAAAACTTTGCGAAGAAAATAAAGTTGACTTGATGACTTGCACGCCGTCTTATCTTGTAAATTTGATTGATTTTCCAGAATTTAAATCGGTTATTAAAAAAATAAATTCGGTCGATTTCGGGGCGGAGGCTTTTCCTTCATCACTTTTTACAAAACTTCGCGCAATAAATCCGAAAATTTATATTATGAACGGGTACGGCCCGACGGAAGCGACGATAAGTTGCACGATGAAAGCGATAGAATCCGCGGAAAATATTACAATCGGCTTTCCAAATTCAAACGTTAAAGTTGTAATGACAGACGAAAAAAATCGTCCTCTGCCAATCGGCGCACTAGGTGAGACGACAATTTTGGGCGACGGAGTCGGACGAGGTTATATAAATCGCGACGAACAGACGAAAAAAGTTTTTATAAATTTATGGGATAAGCCTGCGTATAAAAGCGGAGACCTCGCAAGACTTTTGCCGAACGGAGAAATTGTTTTTCATGGACGAACTGACAACCAAGTTAAACTGCGCGGACTTCGTGTCGAACTCGGAGAAATTGAAACTGTTCTGAATAATTTTGATGGAATTAAATCAAGTGTCGTGGTTATGAAAAAAAATTCTGCGGGAGATTTTCTCGCGGGATATTTCACTGCGGAAAAAAATATTGACCTCGACGAACTGAAAAAACATTTAGCCGCGTCCTTAACTGCTTACATGGTGCCGGGCATTTTAATTCAACTTGAAAAATTTCCGCTGACTGCCAATGGAAAAATCGACAAAAAATCTTTGCCCGAACCGAAAGAAAATATTTTTGAGTCGATAGAAATTATTTTGCCGCAAAATGAAACTCAACAGAAAATTTTTGACTGCGTCGCGGAAGTTTTGGGAAATAAAAATTTTGGAATAGATACAGAATTTTTGAGTGCGGGACTGACTTCAATCGGCTTGATTCGTTTAAATGTTTTGCTCTCTCGGACTTTCGGAAAAATTATTCGCACGAAAGACATCAAAGAAAATAATACGGTTGAAAAGCTGGAAAAATTTTTATCGACCGCGGAAAATAATCAGAATTACGAACTGCAATTAAATTATCCGCTGACTCAAACTCAGAACGGAATTTTTGTTGAATGTGTCGCCAATCCGAATACGACAATTTATAACATCCCGCTTTTGTATCGACTCGGCAAAAATGTTGACGCAAAAAAATTACAAGCCGCGATAAAGTCTGCCGTCGATGCTCACCCGTATTTGAAAATGACTTTGTCGATGAATGCTGCGGAAGATATTATTGCCAATCGTCATGATGATTTGGAAATTGAAGTAAAAATTTTGCAGGTTGAAAAAATGCTGCCCGCCGATGAACTTGTCAGACCTTACGAACTTTTAAATAATTCTCTGTGTCGTTTTGAAATTTATATTTGCGGAGAAGAAAAATTTTTGTTCCTCGACTGTCATCACATCATTTGCGACGGAAAATCTTTTGATATTTTGATTGATGACATTAACGCCGCTTATGACGGAAAAATTTTGACGAAAGAAAATTATTCGGGCTTTGAACTTGCACTTGACGAAGAAAAAATCAGACAAGGCGACGGATTGGACAAGGCGAAAAATTATTTCGATTCTGTTTTCAAAGGTTGCGATGCCGATTGTAAACTTTTTGAAGATTTTGACGCAAAGAGCGCGAAAAATGCAGCTTATGAACGCGGCAATTTAAAAATTTCGCTCGATTCGGTGAAAAATTTCTGCGAAAAAAATAATTTAACTTTCAATACTTTTTTCAATGCGGCGTTTGGTTTTACGCTTGCAAAATTTTTGTGTCGAGAAGATTCAATTTTTACGACGATTTATAACGGCAGAAGTGATTCAAGACTTTCAAACAGCGTCGGAATGTTTGTAAAAACTTTGCCTGTCAGTTGCACAATCGACGGCGAAAAAAATATTTCCGATTATATTTCAGAAGTCGGAAAACAAATTTTTACGAGCATGACGAATGATATTTTTTCTTTTGCGGAAATCAGTCACGAATACGGAATAACTTCGGACGTGATGTTCGTTTATCAAGGCGAATCAGAAACAATAAAAATCGCGGGAGAAACTGCCGAAGAAATTCACTTGGATTTAAATCAAGCAAGATCTCTTTTCGGCATGGACATTTTTATTAAAAACGAAAAATTTTATTTTGAAACCGAATACAATCCGAAATTTTATAATTCTTTGACGGTGAAAAATTTTGCGGATTGTCTTTCACAAGTCGCGGAAGAATTTTTAACGAAAGAAAAAATTTCAGACGTTGATATTTTGACGGCGGAAGAACTCGAAAAGCTGAAAAAAATTCATGACACCGATTGGAAAGTTGAGGAAAAACCTGCTTACAGACTTTTGCAAGACAGCGCGGAAAAATTTCCCGAAAAAATTGCGGCGATTGCAAACGGAAAAATTTTGACTTATTCCGAATTGAACGCGGCGGCAAATCGTCTCGGACATTTTTTGAGAGAAAAAGGCGTTGGAGCAGAAAAAATTGTCGGATTGATTTTAAATCGCGGACTTGAAGTTTATATTTCTCGTCAAGGAATTTTGAAATCCGGCGGAGCATTTTTGGCGATGACTCCGGATTATCCCGACGAGCGAATTAAATTTATCGTCGAAGATGCGAAAGTTGAACATTTGGTAACGACGAAAGAAATTTATCTTGAAAGAAAAAATTTTTTTGATTCGTTAAATATTTTTATTTGTTTCGTTGAAGAAACTCAAACAGAAAAAAATTCTGCAGAAAATTTAAATTTAAAAATTCCGTACGATGCGCTTGCTTATTGTATTTATACATCGGGCTCGACGGGCAAACCCAAAGGCGTAATGCTCACTCAAAAAAATCTCGTCAGTTTTGTTGACGGCAATCCGAAAAATCATGAAATTTTGGGATATATTGAACGCGGAAAAATTTCTCTTGCACTCGCGGCAATAACTTTTGACGTGTCGATTATGGAAGAATTTATTCCGCTGGCTCATGGTCTGACGATTTGCATGGCGAATGAAGAAGAAATTCATAATCCTTTGTCGTTGAAAAAACTTTGCGAAGAAAATAAAGTGGACGTGATGAGTTGCACGCCGTCATATTTGGCGAATTTGATTGATTTTCAAGAATTTGAATCGGTTATTAAAAAAATAAATTCGGTCGATTTCGGAGCGGAGGCTTTTCCTTCTGCACTCTTTACAAAACTTCGTGCAATAAATCCAAAAATTTATATTATGAACGGGTACGGACCGACTGAGGCGACGATAAGTTGCACGATGAAGGCGATTGAGTCAGAAAAAAATATTACAATCGGATTTCCAAATTCAAACGTTAAAGTTGTTATGACTGATGAAAAAAATCGTCCTCTGCCAATCGGCGCACTCGGTGAGATGACAATTATCGGCGACGGAATCGGACGCGGTTATATAAATCGCGACGAACAGACGAAAAAAGTTTTTATAAAACTCTGGGATAAACCTGCGTATAAAAGCGGAGACCTTGCAAGACTTTTGCCGAACGGTGAAATTGTTTTTCACGGACGAACTGACAATCAAGTTAAACTTCGCGGCTTGAGAGTCGAACTCGGCGAAATTGAAACTGTCATGAATAATTTTGACGGAATTAAATCAAGTGTCGTCGTTGTCAAAAAAAATTCCGCAGGTGATTTTCTCGCGGGATATTTTACTGCGGAAAAAAATATTGATCTCGACGAACTTAAAAAATATTTGTCCGCGTCATTGACAGCTTACATGGTGCCGGGCGTTTTAATGCAACTTGAAAAATTTCCGCTGACTGCCAGCAGAAAAATCGACAAAAAATCTTTGCCCGAACCTGTTTTGCAAGTCGAAGAAACCGAAATAAAAATTGCAACGACAGATTTGCAAAAAACTTTGTGCGAAATTTTTGCGAAGGCACTCGGCAGAAAAAATATCGGTGCGGACGAAAACTTTTTTGAAATCGGCGGAACTTCTTTAGCCGCGTCGAAAGTTGCCATGTCTGCTTACTTGAAAAAATTGCCGATAGTTTACGCAGATATTTTCAAATATCCGACGGCGGAAAAATTGGAAAAATTTATTTTGTCAAAGAAAAATTCAGAACCCGTCAAAGTCGAAGAAAAAATCCCGCTGCAAAAAATTTCTGCGCCGATTCACTCTTCAGTAAAATCTTTCTTGGACGAAGTTTTTCAAATTGAAAATGCTCTCGCAAAAAATCGCGCGGAGTTTGTTGACGAAATTCGCCACGAAGGTTTGGGCGATGTTGTTTTGACGGGCGCAACAGGTTTTCTCGGCATTCACGTTTTGTACAGTTTACTCAAAAACACTTCGGCGAAAATTTTTGCGTTTGTTCGCAGCGGCAAAAATATTTCGGCGGAAGATCGTTTAAAAAATTTGTTCGTCTATTATTTCAATTCTTCGCCGGAAAAAATTTTTGACGATAGAGTCACGGTGATTAACGGCGATATTACCGACGCCGAAAAAGTCAACGCGCTTATGGATTATCCCTTCAAAACTTTGATAAATTGTGCGGCTTGCGTGAAACATTTTGCGGCTGACGATGTTCTTACAAAAATAAATGTTGAAGGCGTACAAAATTTAATAAATCTCTGCGAAAATAAAAAATCTCGCCTGATTCAAATTTCTACCGTGAGTGTTGCGGGCGACAATGTAGACGGAAAATTTTCGGCGGATGTAAAACTTTGCGAAAAGGATTTTTATATCGGTCAAGAAGTCACGACAAATAAATATGTTTACTCAAAATTTCAGGCGGAAGAAATTATTTTGTCGGCAATCGGTCAAGGAAATCTCGACGCAAAAATTATGCGCGTGGGAAATTTGATGAGCAGAATTTCAGACGGCGAATTTCAAATTAACTTTATGACAAATGCTTTTATGCGTGACCTCAGAAGTTATGCGACTATCGGAAAATTTCCCGTGTCGAAAATGGATGAACAGACAGAATTTTCTCCGATTGATGAGACTGCAAAAATGATTGTCGAACTTGCCGACACAAATAAAAATTTCACGGTTTATCACGTCGTAAACAGTCACCGCGTACAAATGGGCGATGTTATTCACGCGATGAACGATTACGGAATAAAAATTGAAGTTGTTCCCGACGAAATTTTCAACGCGGCATTGACTGAAGCCATGCAGGACGAAAAAAAATCTTTGCTCGTTTCAAATTTGATAACTTACAACGAGGACGCAAATCACACGGTCGAAGAAATAGATCACGAAGATATTTTCACGATTAAAGCACTTTACCGTTTGAATTGCCGCTGGAGCATAACGGACGACAAATATATTAAAAACGCCATTAGGGCACTCGATACGCTGGGATTTTTTGAAGGGAAGTTAAATGGAAACTAAACGCAACGACTATCTTGTCAAAAAAAAATTTTATGATTATCTGATACCCAGTTTTTTGTCGGAAGTGGCATTACACGCGGGAACCGTCATTGACGCGATAATTGTCGGCAATTTAATCGGTGTCGATGCATTATCTGCAGTAACTTTATCAAATCCGGTGATTCGTGTTTTGTTTATTCCGGGACTTATTCTCGGACTCGGCGGCTCAACAATCGCGGCAATTTTATTGGGCGAAAGAAAACTTAAAGAAGCGTCAAATATTTTTTCCGCGTGTATTGTCGTCGGAGTGATTTTTTCAATAGTGGCGGCGTTCAGTGCATTTTTTATCAGTGAACCGCTTGCACAACTTTTGGCGGACGATCCGAGATTTGTATCAATGGTCGAAGAATATTTATTTATAAATATTTTGGGCTTGCCGATTTTGTCGCTGACACTTTTGACTTGTGAATTTATGAGCGTCGATAATAATCCCGATTTGGGTGCGTGGATGTTCGGAATTGCGGCAGTCACAAATATTATTTTCGATTTTATTTTTATAAAATTTTTTGATTTAGGCATTCAGGGAGCCGCACTTGCAACGATCGTCAGTATGGCTCTCGGTCTGGTAACTCTGATTTTCTATGCAAAAGCCGAAAACAGAATGTTGAATTTTCATATCGGCGGAGTTGATTGGATTAAAAATACTTTAAAAGCATTAAAAATCGGTTTGCCGCGTATTTCGTTGGAAGTTGTGCAGGCGTTGCAAATTCTCATCATCAATTCGGCTGTTTTGCAAACTCTCGGAGCGCATGCAATGAATGTTTACGCAATCTGCACAAATACTTTGATTATGGCGGAACTTTTGGCGGGCGGAATTATCAGCGTCATTCCGAATATTTGCGGAGTTTTGTACGGCGAAAAAGATTATTTTGCAATTCGGCAACTTATGAAAAAAGTTGTTTCGCTCAGCAGCGTTTTAATTTTTATTTTGACGGCGGTATTTTTTATTTTCCCCGAAGAAATTGCCGTGATGTTCGGAATGGAAGACGAAAAACTTTTGCCGACTGCCGCAACTTGTTTAAAAATTTACAGTTTGAGTTTTATTTTCTTCGTGTTCAATGAATTTTTACAAACTTATTATCAAACAATTTTAGAAACAATGCTGGCGACGCTCGACACAATTTTGGAATTTTTTGTGCTGTTAATTCCGATAACTTTTCTTCTGATGAATTATTACGGAATTTACGGAGTTTGCGCGGCAGTTGCGATAAGTGAAATTTTAACTATAATAATCGTTGAAGCTGTGAGAAAAATTCAGCAAAGTCGCGGAAAACTTCCGCAAGAAGGTCTGCTGATGATTCCGAAACCTGAACACGACGACTCACTTGATTTTACGATTGAGGCGAACGAAAAAAAGGTTATCGGCATTGCAGAAAAAATTATGGAATATTGCCGCGAAAAAAATTTTGATGAAAATACGGCTTACGTTCTCGGACTTTTCACCGAAGAAATTGCCGTAAATATTTCTCGTTACGGCTACGAAAAAAATAATAAAAATTCTTTCATCGATATAAATCTTTCACAAGACGGCGAAAACCGGATTTTGAGAATACGCGACGACGGAATACCTTTCGACCCGACGAAATACACACCGGAGGAAGAAAAAAAATTTTTACTCGGCGGAATCGGTCTGATTAAAAAATTGGCAAAAAAATTTACTTATACGAGAGTTCTGAATATGAACAATACAATTATTGAAATTTGAAAGGAGTTTTTTTTATGAAAATCAAACAAGCTCCCGTTATCGGCAGTAAAAATGTCACGGGAGAAAATTTTATCGGAAGTGCGGCGAAAGTTTACTTCACGAAAAAAATTGATGCGGAAAGCCTCATCAAAATTTATAAGCTCGTGAACGAAAATATTTTCGGCAAAGTCGCAATTAAACTTCACACCGGCGAAAAAAACGGGCCGAACATTTTGCCGCGTGATATGGTTCAAAAATTTATGGCGCAAATTCCCGATTCAAAAATCGTGGAATGTAACACGCTTTATCACGGCGACCGTTACACGACCGAAGATCACCGCGAAACTTTGAAAATTAACGGCTGGACTTTTTCTGACGTCGATATTATGGACGAAAACGAAGAAATTGTTAATTTTCCCGTCAACGGCGGTCTGCATTTAAAAGAAGTTGCGATGGGCGGACATCTTGCAAATTATGATTCGCTGATTGTTTTGACTCACTTCAAAGGGCATATGATGGGCGGATTCGGCGGCAGTTTGAAAAATATTGCAATCGGTTGCGCATCAGGTCATAAAGGCAAAGCACAAGTTCACGGACTTGATTTAAATAATTTGCCGGGCGATGATGAAGACGACAAATGGCCTTTAGGCGAATATTTTATGGAATTGATGGCGGACAGCGGAAAAGCAACTTGCGATCATTTCGGAAAAAATATTATTTTTATAAACGTAATGCGAAGAATGAGCGTTGATTGCGATTGCGCGGGAGTTGAGGCGGAAGAACCGACTATTGCCGACATCGGAATTTGTGCGTCTACTGATATTTTGGCGATTGATCAGGCGTGTTGTGATTTAATTTATTCTGCTCGCGACGGAAAAGATTTGATTGAAAGAATTGAAACTCGGCAAGGTCTTCGTCAACTTTCCGCCATGAACGAATTAAAAATGGGCAACCCGCAATATGAATTGATTGAAATTGATTAAAAAAATTTTTTTTCAGGGAGTTGCAAAAACTCCCAATTTTTTTTTTTAGGAGGAATTTTTTATGGAAACTGATTACACGACGAGAATTTTAAATTACGCGGTGAAAACTTGCGGATTTTATCCTCTGCGGCCGTTTCAGCTCGCACTTTTCGATTTGCAACTCAATAAAGCAAAATCAACCATGCTCAATATGAGTTATCTTTTGAAAATTGACAACAGTATTGACTTGGAACGTCTCGCAAAGGCGATAAATGACACGCTGAACAATTACGATATTTTTCGCTGTCGTTTTATGTTTCATCCCGGCACAAATGATTTGTGTCAGCGTTTTGACGGAGAAATTTCTCCCGTAAAAATTGAAAAAATTTCTGATGAAGAATTTGAAATTCGCAAAAAAAATTTGGTTGAACCTTATCAGTTGGCAAATGCTCCGCTTTACAGAATGAAAATTTTTGAAACGCCGACGAAAAAATATATTTATGCGGATTTTCATCATTCAATAACCGACGGTCTTGGAGCCGCTGTAGTTTTTTCTTACGAAATTGATTCGCGTTATCAAGGTAAAATTCCAAAACGTACTCCGTTAAAATATTCCGATTTAATTACGCAAGAACTTTTAATTTCTCCTGACGAATTGGCGGAAGGAAATAAATATTGGCGAGAAATGTTTAACGGTTTTGACGAAAAAAAACATTTGCCGCCCGCCGATGTTGAAAAAACTGATTTTGCAAGAGAAGAAATTGTTTTTTATAATTTTAAAAATATCACGAGCAATTATTTTAAAGAAAAATCTCGAAACGAAAATAATTTTTTTCTCGCGGCAAATATGATTGCAATGGCTAAGTCAACAAAATCAAAAAAAATTATTATTAGTTGGTTGCACAGCGGCAGAAATACTCGGCAAGAATATCGAATTGTCGGAATGATGCTCGAACAATATCCGATTTCTTGGAATTTCGACGAAAATATGACTGTCGGAGAATTTTTGGACGGATTGGACGAAAAAATAAATTTCGGAATGAAATATCGCAGAAGTTTGTCGGCTTTTTATTCGCAAAGTATGTTTGCAGATTGCGTGACATTTATTTTTCAAAAAGGTGCTGTCAATCTTCACGAAAATAATATTGTTATCGGAGGAAAACCGACAGAATTTATCGAACTTCCTGCAGAAGAATCTTTTCCGAGAGATAATTCGTTGACTTTTGAATTTCACGCGGAAAATTCCGGAAATTATTCTCTTGAAATTGCTTACGTCACAACAAAATATTCCGAAAAGTTTATGCAAAATTTTGCCGAAAGTATCGACGAAATTATTTTAAATTTGAAGGACGAAAATAAAAAATTGGGAGAAATTTTGTAATTGAAAACTGAAATTGAAATTTTTGTTATGAACATTGCAGATATAATCAATCAGCCGATTGAAAAATATCTGCATTTTTTTTCTGCGGAAAGACAAAAAAAAATTTTGCGATATAAATTTAATTCCGACAGAAATCGAACAATTTTTGCGGAACTTTTGTTGCGTTATGAGATTGGAAAAAAAATTTCTCTGCCGATTGAAAAAATTTTTATCGACAGAGATGAAAACGGCAAACCGTACGTTGTCGGAAATTTTTTTGAAATAAGTTTGTCGCACAGCGGAAATTGGGTTGCGTGCAGTTTTGGAAATGTTCCGAATGGAATTGATATTGAAACTGACAGCCGCGACGCATTGGAAATTGCAAAAAATTTTTTTACAGGCGACGAATATAAAATTTTGAGCGAGTTGAGCGTCGAGGAAAGAAATTTGCAATTTTTAAAATTTTGGACGCTTAAAGAAAGTCGTTTCAAATGCAAAGGCGATATAAATTTTTCCGAAAATATTTTTGAAAAAAATTTTGTTTTGAATGACGGCGCAGTTGTTGGAATTTCGTACAAATATCCCGGAAAACGAAACTTTTGTCATCATAGAGTGTAAGTTCTTTGAGTAATCGCTGTCAAAAGCCTGACGTTGTCGATAATTCCACAGGCGCATTGAGTTTATTCTCATATTCAATCCTGAGAAGTTTAAGTTCGACATGCCAGCCATTGCCGAGAAAATGAAAAAATCCGGTGCTTTTGAAAAAGTCGGAGCCGATTACCTGATTTATTGTTTTGGAGCGACTTACACCAACGCCTATATCGAACGTGAAGTGCCCCAGTTTGTCAAACAATTTTTAACCATAATTTTCCATTTTGACAGCAAATTCGGATGAACATTATTTTCTGCCGCAATTTCGCTGAGAGTTTTTTCTCCCCTGAACGTTTCCAACACGATTTTTGCCTTTTCGTTAGGTGAATGACG
>CAJOCT010000065.1:10469-13318 GCA_905236725.1 uncultured Selenomonadaceae bacterium
TCAATACTTTTTGAGATTTCTTCCAAAATTACACGGTTAAAATTTTCATTGACAACTTGCCTGTTAAAATTTTCAACATCGAAATTTAGTTCGTCCTCAGAAATTTCTTTGTCAAGAATATATCCGCGATGAGCTTCGTTAATAATTATCAAGTCGTAATCCGTCACCGCAGGAATAAAATTTTCTTCGTTAGAAATAATTCTCTTGACCATACTTTGAACGGTAGCAACTTGAATCCGCGTTTCTTTTTCAAAATTTCGTTCTTCCAACTTCTTGACATTATAAATTTCTTCAAGCGTCATCAACTCTTCGAGTTTTACTTCTTTGAAGACATCTTGAGCCTGTTCATCGAGTGAATTTCTGTCCACGAGAAATAAAATTCGCCGAAATCTTCCGCTTTTAAAAAATCGGTAAATCATTCCCAAAATTGTTCGAGTTTTCCCCGTACCTGTTGCCATCGCCAGCAAAATATTTTTCTGCCCGGCAATAACGGCATTTTCTACGGCTTGCACTGCTTTTAATTGATAGTTGCGCAAATTCAATCCGTCTTTATCACAAAGCAAATCAAAGGACATTTTTTGCAGATTTTCATTTCCAACAGAAATATTTTTTTCGAGCAATTCAATAATTCCCGTCGGACTCAACCAGCCATGCAAAGCCTTCGGAGCATTGTCGGGACTTCGCAAATCCAAAAACCAAATTCCCGACATCGTTTCAAGCTGTTTGTTATAAGGTCTGCCGTTTGTCGCAAAAATAAAAGGCACTCGAAAATTATTCCAAGTACCCATTAAATATTTTTTATCCTCATCGCAAATATTTTTTGCATAGTCTTTGCATTGATAATCAATGACAGACGAAACATTTTTGTAGTTTGCCTTTGCTTCAATCACACCAACCAATTTTGTGCCGACAAAAAGCGCATAATCCACAAAGCCGTTATCTCCGACTTCAGAATCAGTCTTCCATTCGGCTATGGCGAGATTGCGACCTTTCACGGGACGTATACCGTTAGAATATCTAAAATTATTTGTATCTGCTTCCTAACCGACTTTTCGCAGTTGTTCGTCAATCAAAACGCGTGTTTCGGATTCAGTTATCATTTCTATCAACCTCAAGAAAAATTTCTCATAATCAACTTTTAAACTTATGTAGAGATTTTACCATTTTTATAAGTTGATTGCAGATAAATTATAAACACTTTTAAAATTCAATAAATTGCACAAGTACCCTTTTACTATCTGGTTGATTGGCAAACCAACGTATACATTGCCGTGCTATAATCCTTAAAACGATAATAAATCGCTCCTTTTCATCTTCAGGACATTCGAGTCCTTTATTTCTGTAATTAGCTTTTGCATGAGCTATATAATTTCTTGTGTCCGATATTGCTTGTGATAAAATACACAACATTTCTTGATTTTTATCTTTATAGCAATTCCGCTAAATATGAAGATTAAAAATTTTCTGCGACAAATGATTGTGACGTTCAATGTCAATTTAGCTCTTGCCAATTCTCGGAATTGCTATATTTTGCTCTCGGTTACGGATTAAAAATGCTGGTAGTTCTCGTTTTATTTCATCGAAATCGACAATCTCTAATACGGTAAGTTTAATCAATTCGCTATCTTTTTGATATTGACGCTGATTATCAAATATTTTTTGTAACTCTGAAATAAAATTCGCATTAGGATTTAAAACTTGAGGGCTGGAAAGTTTTTGAAAAATACGATTATTAAGTTATTCTCTGGCAACAGTTGGAGCGATATACTCTATAATTTTTGTAAACGTTAATATTTGGTAGTCAAAGCTATCGAATGTAATCGCTTGATTGTACAATCGTATAACTTCTGATATTCCATTTCCTGTTAAAAGTGGCAGTAACTTTTTGCAAGAATTTTCAGTGACTTCGATAGAGTCTAAATTGAATTTAGTAACTCTTGTAGCATGAGTAAGAAGAATATTATGATTAGTTGACAACTCAAAGATAAACGCTTCCGCCAAGTTTTCGGCAACTTTTCTGTCAATTTTATTTTTCGCAGAAACTTTGATGAAATAATCGCATACAGAAAAAGGCACATCTTTGTCAAAATTTTGGTCTTTCACCAATAAAATATCAAAAATAGCTTGCCTTTTAGAAATGAACTCTACTGTATATTCTTCACCATCAACACAAACGGTTGAGTAGCACCAATCATCGAGATAGGGGAGATTTATCAGTTTAACTGTAGTGAAGTCATCCGATGCGTCTACCAAGAACAATGCCATTTTTGAGCCATACACAATCGATGTGTTTATAATCTCATATTCTTCAATGTTGGAATATAAGCACACGAAATCTCCAACATTGGTCACTGAAAATTCATTCCCTTCTTCGTCAAAATCGTCTTCTCTGCAAATTTCAATTTTATTATCAAGAGCGATGTTAAAATCTAATTTTTTTTCTTGAAAATTATGAAATTCTACACTATCTGTCAAGTCCTCGTTATAGATACACCCCCATAAGCCAATTGAATTGCAAAATTTAATCGCCTCAATTAAAACATTCAATGCCTCAGTTTTAATCAAACTATCTCACTCCTTTTTATAATTTTATCATATTTCAAATCATTCCTCATCACAAGGACAACATAAAACTCGGCATTGACGATTCCGTTCGTAAACTCAAAAAATTTCAGCGCGACACCAACACTACCTTCATCGTCATCAGTTCCTTTATAATGCTCCACGAAATTTAGACAAAAAAATGAAGAAAAATAAGTTAGGGCGTGTTGGAAACGTTCAGGGGTGAAAAAACTCTCAGCGAAATTGCGGCTGAAAATAATGTTCATCCGAATTTGCTGTCAAAATGG
>CAJOCT010000066.1 GCA_905236725.1 uncultured Selenomonadaceae bacterium
TATTGTTCCTGTGCGATTCTCAGAGAATCTTCTCTGCTTCGGCGAATATGGCTGAGTGGTTCCACCCGTTCCCTTTCCGAACACGGCAGTTAAGCACTCACGCGCCTTATCTACTTGGTTGGCAACGACCCGGAAATCTAAGGTCTTCGCCGGTTTAAAAGAATTTTTGTGAAAAGGAGTTGTTTTAAAAGACAGCTCCTTTTTTAGTACAAATGGAGATGAAAAAAATGGCTTACAAAGATTTGCGCGAATTTATCGACGAACTTGAGAAAAAAAATTTACTGAAACGGATAAAAATTCCCGTGAGTGCCGAACTTGAAATAACTGAAATTACCGACCGCGTTTCAAAATTTAAAGATTCGCGGAATGTCGCACTGCTTTTTGAAAATGTTCGCGGGTACGATATGCCCGTTTTGATGAATATGTTCGGCAGTTATGAGCGGATGGCGTTGGCTCTCGGCGTGGAAAAACTCGACGACGCGGCGGACGATATTCGCGAAATTTTGAAAATGCCTTATCTCTCATTCAAAAACCGCATGAATATTCTTTCAATCCTGCAGACCGCGCACAAAGCAATAAATTTTCCGAAGTACGTTAAAAATGCGCCGTGTCAAGAAGTTATTGAGATGAATCCCGATTTAAATAAAATTCCGATTTTAAAATGTTGGCCGCAGGACGGCGGGGCGTTCATAACTTTGCCGCTCGTTTTTACGAAAAATCCCAAAACCGGCAAAAGAAATGTCGGAATGTACCGTCTGCAAAAATACGATTCGCGGACGACGGGCATGCATTGGCACATTCATAAAAACGGCGCAGAAAATTTTCGTGACGCTAAAGTTGCCGGCGCGAACAGAATTGATGCGGCTGTTGCAATCGGCACCGATCCCGTCGTCACTTACGCCGCGACCGCTCCGCTTCCCCGCGATGTTGACGAAATGGTTTTTGCGGGATTTTTGCGCCATAAATCTGTCGAACTTACGAAATGCAAAACCGTTGACCTCGAAGTTCCCGCGACCGCCGAAATTATTTTGGAGGGTTACGTCTCGACTGACGAATTGAGGCGCGAAGGACCTTTCGGAGATCACACGGGTTATTATTCTCTCGCCGATGATTACCCCGTCTTTCACGTCACCTGCATAACTCACAGAAAAAATCCGATTTACGCGGCGACTGTTGTCGGAAAACCGCCGATGGAAGATTGTTATATGGCGAAGGCGACGGAAAGAATTTTTTTGCCGCTCCTGCAACAAATTATCCCCGAAATTATCGATATAAATATGCCGCTCGAAGGCGTTTTTCACGATTGCATAATTGTTTCCATAAAAAAAACATTCCCCATGCAGGCGCGAAAGGTTATGCACGCACTTTGGGGAATGGGGCAAATGATGAATGTGAAAATGATTGTCGTCGTCGATTCTCATGTAAATGTTCAAGATATTTCTGAAGTTGCTTGGCGAGTTTTCAATAACATCGACGCAGAGCACGATTTGGAAATTGTTCACGGACCTCTGGACGTTCTGGATCATTCGTCACCGATGGCGAAGTGGGGCGCGAAACTCGGAATTGACGCGACGAAAACTTGGCCGGAAGAAGGTCACCTGCGTGAGTGGCCGGACGAAATTTCAATGACTCCCGAAATTAAATCTCGCGTTGATGATATTTGGTCGTCGCTCGATTTATGATAATTTGTCGATAAAATTTTTATTAAAATGAAAACGCCGCAATTAGTGTGCGACGTTTTTTTATGTAATAAAATTTAATTTAACTGCGATTTTCAAGAGCAACAAGTTTGTCCGCGCCGTAACGTTTTCTGAGCGCGGGCTTTTCTATTTTACCCGTTGCATTTCGAGGCACGGAATCAAAAATAATTTTTCGCGGGCGTTTATATCTCGGCAGTTCGCGGCAGAAATTATTTATTTCGTCCTCCGTGCAAGTCATACCGTCTTTAATTTCGATAATTGCCGCAGAAATTTCGCCGAGTCGCCTGTCCGCAAGACCGATAACCGCAACATCTTTGACCTTGTCGAATTTGTGCAGAAAGTCTTCAATTTGCACGGGATAAATATTTTCGCCGCCGCTGACGATAACATCTTTCTTTCTGTCAACCAAAAAATAAAATCCGTCCTCGTCCTGCATCGCCATATCACCCGTCAAAAGCCAACCGTCCTTCAAAACTTCCGCAGTGGCTTTTTCGTCGTTGTAGTAGCAAGTCATAATTCCGGGACCTTTTACGCAAAGTTCGCCGACATCACCGTGAGAAACTTCCGCGCCGTTCTCGTCGATAATTTTACATTCCCAACGATAGCCCGGCACTCCGATCGCGCCGACTTTGGAAATATTTTCAAGTCCCAAATGTACACAGCCCGGCCCCGTCGATTCTGAAAGCCCGTAATTTGTATCATAATCGTGTTTCGGAAAATATTCTTTCCAACGCTTAATCAAACTCGGCGGCACGGGTTGCGCTCCGATATGCATTAACCGCCACTGCTCAAGATTATAATCCGAAAGTTTTAACTGTCCACTGTCGAGCGCGTCAAGAATATCCTGCGCCCACGGGACTAAAAGCCAAACGATTGTGCAATGTTCTTTTGAAACCGCGTCCAAAATTATTTCGGGCTTCGTGCCTTTCAACAAAACTGCCTTACTGCCCGCAACGAGACTGCCCATCCAGTGAAATTTCGCGCCCGTGTGATAAAGCGGCGGGATGCATAAAAAACAATCGTCACGCGAAGTCAAATGATGTTTCTGCTCCATCTGCGCGGCTTGAGTCAAAGACTGATGTTTATGTAAAATTGCCTTCGGAAAACCTGTAGTGCCTGAAGAAAAATAAATCGCGCCGAAATCTTCGTCCGTGATTTCAAAATCCAAATGCGGTTTATGGCTCGAACAATCTGCAACAAGCATATGATAACTTTCCGCAAAACTCGGGCAGTTGTCGCCGACGTAAATTAAAAGTCTGCCGCGAGAAAGTCTTTCCGCATTAGCCTCGATACGCCCGATAAATTCACTGCCGAAAATTATGACATCGACTTCGGCAAGTTCCGCACAATATAAAATTTCCTGCGCATCGTAACGGAAATTGAAAGGTACGGCAAGCGCGCCGGTTTTCAAAATTCCGAAATAAATCGGCAGCCACTCAAGGCAGTTGTACATAATTATCGCAACTTTATCGCCTTTTTTTACCCCGCGTTCGATTAAAAGATTTGCGCAACGATTCGCCTTCTCGTCAAAAACGCTCCAGGTAATTTCTCGGCGGTAAGGTTCAAAGCGATTCGACTCAATCAAACTGAATTCCTTCCAGCTGATTCTTTGCCCCGAAGGCTCGGTCGGATTGAGTTCGACAAGCGCAACTTCTTCCCCGTAAAGTTCGGCGTTGCGTTCGAGATATTCCATGACAGGCATAAAAAAACATTCCTCCAAATTGTTCACAAAAAAAAATAACTGTCAAGTTGAATTGAAAAAAATTCTTAAACTTCCGCGAATTTTAACATACGAAGGCGATATTTTCAACAATCGAATTTCTTGCAAACCTTTATCGTCTCCAGTTCGACATCTGCCGCGCCGATAATTCGCCCGCCGATTTTTTTATTTTCGCGAATGTAATCGACAATTTCGAGAGTGATAATTTCGCCTGAATTTAAAATCGGTATGCCCGGCGGATAAAATGTAACTTCTTCTGCGCAAATTTTCCCGACAGATTTTTCAAGCGGAATATTTTCACTTTCGGAAAAAAATATTTTTCGCGGAGATATTTTTGCTTGAGAAATTTTTTGCGGAAAATAATTTTTAAATTTCGGCAAGGGAAAATTTTTTTTATGCGCCGATAACTTTTCTAACGCCGAAATCAATTTTGAAATTTTATCTTCGTCGTCCGCATAAGTTATCAAAAATAATAAATTCGCCGAGTCCGAAAGTTCACATTGAATTTTTAATTCGTGCCGCAAAATTTTTTCCGCGTCGAGTCCCGTTAAATTTAAATTTTCGACGTTGATGGTGACTTTTGTTAAATCGAGAGAAAAATTTTTTACCGCGTCGAAAGTTTTCAGCCCGTCGATTAAATTTATTTCTGCGCGAAGTTTTTTTGAAAGTTCGATTGCACGGGAAATTTTTTCTTCGCCGCATTGTTCCATTTGCAACCGCGCGATGTCAAGGGAGGCGAGCAATAAATAATTCGGGCTTGTCGTTTGAAGTAAACTTGCCGCGCGTCGAATTTTTTCAAGGTCGATAAAATTTTTTTTCGCCAAAAGCATTGAAGTTTGAGTGAGCGAGCCCAAAATTTTGTGCGTTGATTGAGCCGATAAATCTGCGCCCGCGTCCATTGCCGAGGTTGGAAGTTTTTTTGAGAATTGAAGATGTGCGCCGTGAGCCTCGTCAACCAACAACAACATTTTTTTTTCGTGAAGGAGTTCTGAAATTTTTTTCACGTCCGCCGCAACTCCGTAATAATTCGGCGAGGTTAAAATTAACGCCTTTGCCTGCGGAAACTTTTTTATCGCGAGTTGAAGCGTTTCGACTGACAAATTCAGCGGGATTTTTAAATTTTCGTCAAATTCTACGGGCAAAAAAATCGGAATTGCTCCCGATAAAATTATTCCCGACATAACCGAGCGGTGAGAATTTCGCGGTACAAAAACTAAATCGCCTTCGTTGAGCGTCGATAAAATCATCGTTTGAACTGCTGAAGTCGTGCCGTTGACCATAAAAAAAACTTCGTCCGCGTGAAAAAGTTCAGCCGCCGAAATTTGCGCGTCTTTTATGCAGGAGTGCGGGCTGTGCAAGTCGTCGAGTTCTTCCATCAGTGAAACTTCTTGCCGAAGTCCTTCAGCCGTTATCAAATTTTTTAAAAGTTCATGCGCACCGAGTCCCTGTTTGTGTCCCGGCGTGTGAAAAGCAAGTGCGCCGTCCGCCGAATAATTTTTCATTGCTTCGACGAGTGGCGCATAATTTTTTTTATTCACTTCAATTCACTCCAAAAAAAATAGAGGTCAAATTCCTAACCCCTAATATTTTCTGTTGAAGGCGACGCTTTGAGCTCCCAAAATCGAGTTTGTAAGGTCGTAAGACCTCACGACGCTGTTTTGTCTGCGCGATTTATTGAGCCAAGCCCGCGCCTTATACATAATTTCCCTGTCCATCGGAATAATTTTTTTGCCGATTTCCTTAAATTCTTCCAGTTGCAAATAATCTTTTGACGGCAATTTTTCCATGAGTTCGATAAGTTGATCGCGTTGCGGCACGAGCGACAAAAACGTTTCGATGTCTTGCAGATTGATAAATTTCAAAAGTTCTTGCGTTAAGTTCAAATATTTTTCCCAAAGAATTTTTGCCGATTCAAGTTCTTTTTCGTTAAGCATAGCCTTTACCGCCTTTGCCCAAACCTTTTTCTTGCCGCGCCTTTTTCATTGCGCCGACCCAAGCGTCTCTAAGTTCAGAAATAATCGTTTTCGCCTCGTTGAGTTGATTTACGTCGGAACGAACATTTCCGTCAATCAACCTGTCATAAACGTAATCATACAGCGGCATAAGCTGATGAGAAATTTCATAATCCATGTTCAAAGTCAAACGAAATTCCGAAACAATTCTTTGAGCCTTTTGCAAAGTGACATTCGCGTCCTCAAAATTATTTGCTTCGACAGCTTTAATTCCTTCGTCGATAAATTTCAGGCAACCGTTGTACAACATCAAAGTCAACTGTTCCGGCGGCGCGTTTAAAATTTGACTGCGCTTGTACGCTTCGGCCGCGTTTATGTTTGCCATTCCGGAAATTCCTCCTCAAAAACAGGGACCGGAGAAAAAATTTTTCCAATCACCGGTCCCTGAATATTCATTCCCAAAAATTTTAAATTTAAAATTTACGCAAATGCACTTGTAACGTAATTGAGCTGAACGCCCAAACCCGCCAGCGCAGTTTCCATCGCGTCATATTTTTTATAAAGTTTGTCTTCAAAGGCAGCCATCATCGATTTAAAGTTGCTCATCTTGGTTTGAAGTTCGCGCATAAGTCTGCTCAATTCGCTGTCGTCGTTTGTGGTAAGGTCGGTACCCGAGCGGGATTTAATGCTCTTCATGTTAGTCATGAAAACATCGCCGAGACGTTGAGCGATACCGCTCTTAGACGAGTTATCCATATCGTTCGTATCGAGTTTTGCAAAGACGTTGTAGACAGAATCGGGGTCATCATTTAAGGCGGCTTTGAGTTTGTCTTCGTCGAGAGTCAACTGACCTTTCGTGCCGGTTGTGGAAATTCCGATAGCGAAGATTGAATTATATTTGCCCGAAATTCCTTCGATAGGCGTGGTAACCGCTTCGCGCATTTGGTCGATTAACTTGCCCAAAGTCTGATCGTGGTAGAGCATGCCCGCCTTAGCTTTTTCTTCCCACTTTTCAATCTGCTCATCTTTCATCTGTTCGCGTTGAGCTTCAGTCAAAGGTTTATAGTTGCTGTTTGGTTTTTCATTGTAAGCATCGGTCAAGGATTTCAAGAGAGTGTTGTAATCTTCGACGAAAGATTTCACCTTGTCGATAATTGCGTCGGTGTCTTGATTGACGACGACGGTTGAAGTTGTACCCGCCTCAACGCCCGTGAAGTTGTAAGTAACGCCGTTGACGGTCAATTTGTTGTCGCTGATGTCATAATTCATACCATCGACGTTTACATTTGCATTCGTGCCGTTAACGCCGCTTGTGCTTCCCGTAGCGAAAGTCAAAGCGTTATCGGCAAGTTCGCCGTTTTCGGATTGCTTAAGACCGAGACTGTTGAAAAATTCTGCCGTAGCATCATTGCCCATTTTGAGAGCAACTCCGCTTTTCGAACCGCTGTCTGTGTTGTAGAAAGAAAATTTATCGTTTACCGAATCATAAGTCGCCTTGACCGTCAAGCCGAGACTGTTAACTGCGGCGGTAAGGTCGTTGAAGGTATAACCGTCGGCAAGTTGTCCGTAAGTGACGCTGATTGTGTTATTGGTTTCGTCGACTTTGTAGTTATCGACGCGAATTTCACTGGCACCCGTCCCCGTCAAATCGAAAGTTACGCCGCCCGTTGTATAACTGTTGGTCGATTGCGTAATATTTTCGCCGTTGACGAAGAAAATTGCATTGGTACCTGAAACAGAAGTTGTTGAATTTGTAGCGAACGAGCCGAGCTCCATTTGATTGAAAAGCGCGGCAGTTGTACTTCCCGCGTAATTTCCGGAATCGCTGTCGTCCGAAGTCACAGAAATGCTGATTGCTGAAGAACTGCCGGTGTCTTTGTTCACCAGTGAAAATACCTGCGTGTCAGAATCGAATGATGCTTTGATATTAAGTCCGGCATCATTTATTTTGCTCGCCAAATCTTCAACAGTTGCCCCTGAAAAAATATCGGCATAGGTGAATTTTATTTCCGCGCTGCTTGTACCGTAGGAAATTGTAAAACCGACAGCCGTACCGGCACCTGTTAATTGATTGGTTGCGCCGGCATTGTTTCGACCGTTCAAGTCGATATAGCTGACTTCGTTATTCGCGTTCACACTCAATTTTTGGAAGAGCAAATCTTTTAAAGCCGTACTTGTCGAATCGGTGCCGTAACGAGTCATTGAGAAAGTCGAGCCGTTCATTTTTGCCGCCGATGCCAACTGACTTACGCTGACGGAATAGATACCGTCTTCCGCATCATCACCTGCCGCAGCCGTTACGGCTGAAGAATTGCTGTTGACAATGTTTGTTGAACCTTTTTCGCCGTTGCCTACCGTAAATTTGAAAGCAACCTCGTTCGCCGCAACAGTATGATCCCGACCGTTGTCATCGGTGTAATAAACAACATTGCCACTCCCGTTGACGCTTTTGAAGAGCGCGTCTTTAAGTTGCGTACTTGTCTGCGAATCACCTTTACGCGTGACTGAATTTTCGCCGATTAAATAAGCATTCGTCGCCGAGTTGGTGACTTTTACATAATGAGACATCGCCGCCGCACTGCCGTTTGCCGTGACCTTAATCGAAGAATTACTGCTTTCGGCGGTGCGTGCGTTCATGTTAGCCGACATTTTGTACTGCGAAAGTGTCGAATTGTTGAAAGTTTGAACTTTTCCGTACAGCTCGACGTAAGCAGTTTTTGTCCACTCGTTTTTCGTGTACTGCTGTTGCATTTTGTCATATTGGCTTTGCCTGCTCATCATTCCGACTTTAACCATCGATTCGATGTCAAGACCGGAGCCCGACAAACCGTAAATTCCATTAACACCCATTTTTCTCACTCCCTTAAAAATCGACGCGCAATTTTTTCACTGCGCGTCCCTGACAGTTAAAAAGTTTTGTCGATAAATGCTCCAAGCCAGATTTTTGCTTTCATTATTCCCTCAATCATTTCTTCCGGCGGCATTTCTTTAATAACTTCCTTCGTTTCCTTGTCGACCATGCTGACGCTCATAACATCTTCAAAGCGATGATAACTGAACTCAAGATTGCAGTTGATTTTTTCCATCAACTCGTTTAAACCTTTGGTCATGAAGTCAACGGTTTCTTCGTCAACACTGCCGCGCTCGATTTTAATATCGTCCGCGTCTTTTTGAAAAAGGCTTTCTTCGTCTTCTTCATGCGGTTTCATCACAACGCGAGCTGATTGAGTAGGCTGAGTTTCTTGAGCCGGTTTTGTTGTGGCTCCAACAACAGCCGCCGCCGCCAAGACATTATCCAGCTTCCCTACCATAAAACTCACTCCTTAGTTTTGTGCAAGTCGATTTCTCCGAACGCCGCTGCATTTTTATTTTCTTCTTGAATTGCCCGATAAATTTCACCGCGATAGATTTTTATTTCGCGAGGAGCTTCAATGGCAATTCTGACGTTTTCGCCCTGCACTTCGACCACGTTTATAATAATGTTGTCGCCAATCATAATTTGCTGGCGCGGCTTTCTCGTCAAGACCAGCATTATTTATTCCCCCCTTCAGGGAACAGCCGGTGTTTGGTTTTGTAGTTGCTCTTGTCCATGACAATTTGTTTTGCCTGCATATTTTCCGTATTGATAATTATCGGGGCGAGCAAATTGGCTGTCATATAACGCACACTGCCGTTTGGGATGGTCAAAATCGTGTAAATTTCTACGTTCTCATTATTTTTAATTTCCAACTCGTTCACTGTTGCGTCGTCGATTTCCACCGTATAATCCGAGAAAAATACAAACGGTTCGGTTAAAAGAAAAGCCAATTCCGCGCGCTGTGCCGACTGAAGGAAAAAATACGGGCTTTCCTCCTCGTACGGAACGATAACAAATTCATGCTCTTCCTCAAACGCCGGTATTCCTTTGGGAAAATGTACAATTTTGCTTTCTTCGACTTCCAGAAGACCAAACCTGTTGGTTGCAATTTCCCTCATTCTATAACCCCCTACGCATAAATATCGTAATGTCCTTCGCTAACCCAAGACCTGATAAAGCCTTTATCCGCAAGAGTAGTTTCGGCACTGCCCGGCGTGATTGTAACATCTGCGGAAAATTGCGATTCAATATCAGCCGTTACGTCGCCTTGAGACGGTTCTCCGACGACTTGACCTTGAGTCACGCTGATATTCGGACCGCTCATCAAACTGAAATGAACCAAATTTCGGGCTTGAGCATATTTTGCCATCACGTCGGATTTATATTTTTGCGGAATATCACTGCCGCGTTTTGCTCCTTGCTCGATAAAAGACCAAGCCCTTTGAGTTCTTTCACTCGTCGCTCTCTGTGCGTCTGAAATTCCTTTTTGTCCGCGTTCGCGAGTGTAATCGTTCATAGTCCGCGAGCCGTAAGCCCTGCGGCTTGGGTAGTTGTCTATTTCTACACGGGATTGAGTAATTCCTTTATTAGATCGCGCTTGCTCGTTGTTGCCGTGAATTGTAGCCGGTCTGATCACACTTCTGTCAACTCGGCTTTGATTTTGATGAATTGAAATTTGCGGCAACTGATGTCTTGTGTTTAAGTAAAACATTGCCATTGCCGTTCACTCCCTTAGAGATAATCTGCCAAAGATTGCGGCAAGACCCTGCCGCCGAGTGCCAACGCCATATTGTAAAGCGTCGTCATTTCCATTAAATTCGTCGCCAACTTTGCAACATCTGTGCCGCTGACATTGGTAATTTCTTCGGTGATGTTGACGCTTTGGTTGCCCAGCATTTCTTCGACACTCGTGTAAAGTTGCAAACGTGCGCCGACGATGGTTTGAGAATTAACGACAGTCGCATTTGCCGCGTCCGCCAAAGCCACTCCGTCGCCGGAAAGCCATTCAACGTCTCCGGCTTTAACTTTGTTGTAAACCATAATCATATTGTTAATCATCGCCGAACCCGAAGCATCCGAGTAGCCCGAATATTCGTTCACGTTGACAATATCCGAAGCAACATCGGTCGCGCCGTTGATTTTAACCATTGAAATATAATTGCAGTCGCCGGAATATGTGACCATTTGTTGAGTCTCCGTGACGTATTTAAAAGTTTTGGTACCCGTTCCCCAAGAAACTGATACAGTCGAATCGGGATCAATCAACCTGCCTTGACTTGTGAAAAATGCGCCGGTGGGATACGCGGGATAATCTTCACATTTTCCTTCAGTTAATGCAGTTGCGAAGGCTTCTTCAGTGTCGCTGGAGTCTATGCCGAGATTTGTCAAAATGTCTGATATTCGAGTGCCGGAATCTGTATCACGGGCAATATCTCCCAGCGCGGTCATCGTTAAAATCCCGTCTGCCGTGTTGTGTCGGCGGTTAATAAACTCTGTCAATATATTAGTTATATCGTCCGCATCCGTCGCACTGCTCAATAAATCTTCGACATACCCGTTAGCTTCGGTGTCATCCAATCCCGCGTCACTAACGGCATAAGTTCCGCTTGCCAGTACTTCGTCAATGGTGTTGAGACCCTTATTGACAAATTCCTTGTAAACCTTATCGACAAGGGCAGACTCGTAAACATTGCCGCTTTGTGTGTCGAGGTAGAAAATATTTCCCGTCTCATTTTTGTTATCGTCAATTTCGGCAAGTTTCAAGAGTTGATAAACTTCGCCACCGCCCGAATTTGACACGCCTTTGAAAAAAGCGGCTTGGGACGTGTCGAGAGTTTTTGCAACCGCGCGGTCGGAAACATCGTATGAAAGAGAAATCGGCTCGGTTTTATCCTGTTGCCCGGCAAAAACATATCTGTCGCCGTGTTGAGTTTTGGCACTTGAA
>CAJOCT010000067.1 GCA_905236725.1 uncultured Selenomonadaceae bacterium
ACACTAAAAAAAATTCTTGGAGTGGTTAAGATGACGGAGAAAAAAATTCTCGACGCGGAGCAGAAAAAAATCGTCGATGAAGTTTTGAGCGATGGCGAGCTTGATAAAGTTACGGGCGGAATTGTCAGCTATCCCACCAAAAATAATGTGCCGACTGATAATGATATTTCTGAAGATGCTAAACGCTTAGCCAAATTTATCGGTTCTCCGATGCCAGAAGGCAACAGTACGGGACACTGATAAAAATTTTGGAGAGTGATTAAGATGACAGATAAAAAAATTCTTGACGCGGAAAAAATCGCCGATGAAGTTTTGAGCGATGGCGAGCTTGATAAAGTTGCGGGCGGAATCGGTACCGGTCACAACTTAAGAGAAAATCCTTTCAGCGGTGGAGTACCGAGATTTTATAATCCGGCTGATGGTACGCTTCAACAACACAACGAAGACACCGCTACGGGACACTAAAAAAAATTCTTGGAGTGGTTAAGATGACGGAGAAAAAAATTCTCGACGCGGAGCAGAAAAAAATCGTCGATGAAGTTTTGAGCGATGACAAGCTTGATAAAGTTGCGGGCGGTAACAGTACGGGACATGATCACGCTTGTGCCGCCGATAATTCACCGTTGATTTTCAATCCGAACAATCCAAACAATGGTCTGGCTACATACGTCACTGCTACGGGAAAATAAATTAAAATGGATCGTGAAAAAAAAAAATTAAATATTCGTCAGCGCGTGTTTCGATTGGTTTTATCGGCAGGTGTGCTGACCTTTCTTGCTTTGGGAATAATTTCGATAATCGGCATTGTATCCGTCCGCTATGATTTATACAAAAAAAGCGGCATGTTGAAGGAATATTCTTCGGAGTATATTCAAGAAGTTATCGTGGATCGTCAAAAAAGTGCGCTCGCAGCTGTGGCACATTCAATGTCTCAAAATATCGAACAAGCCCTTCGAGAACAGATGCAAGACGTTCAATATTTATCGGACGCAATGACCGTCAAATTACAGAAACCGACGTTGGGAATTGACGCACAAAATTTGGTCAACGGGAATGAACAAAGAATTCCCCGCAATACGGGATATATTTTTTACGTCCCCGAACTTAGAGAAGAAATTTCGCGAAACGGAATGAGTCCGACTCTTGCGGAAGAAATAAGACGCGCCGGAAACATTGTAGATTTTTTTATTCCGTTCGGTCACCGTTATGAAGAATATTACACGTCGTTCCAAGCAGCGTCAAAGAACGGCTATTTTATTTGCATGGAAACAAGATATGACGGCAGTGACGTGAGTTTTGACGATGATTTTTTGGAGAATTATGATTTTCGAGTTCGCCCGTGGTACTTGAAAGGTATGACTGCAGACAAGCCCGTTTTTACCGATGTTTATATTGACACTGACGAAAATCCTTCACTTGCCTGCGTTATGTCTTATTACGATGCTCAAGGAGATTTTGCAGGCGTGATAAGTATCGCGTACGGGATAGAAGAAATTTATAAAATCGTTTTGGAGACGGCAGTCGGTGAAGGCGGTTTCAGTTTTATTTTAAACTCGTCGGGCAACGTAATTCTTTCGGCAAAAAAGGACGGAATATTTTCAGCACAAGCAGTAGACGTTGATTTAAGAAATACTGAAGATCCTGCGATTGCTGATGCTGCGAAAAAAATGGTGGCGGGCGAAGAAGGCGTAACAAAAATTACATACGAAAACGAGGAATATTATTTGGCTTATGCGCCGATGCCCGCAAGCGGTTGGAGTTTTGCCACGCTTATGAGCAATAAAACAGTGTTGGGACCTGCATTGGCGGCACGAGATGAAGTGGTTGAAACGTTGGAAGATTACCGCGCCGGTATTTCGAAACTTTTTTTGCATCTGTTTATAATCGCGGTTGTATTATTCGCGCTGTTATTGGCATGGCTTTTTGTCGGAAGTTCGCGAGTGTCGAAAAGATTTGTCGAACCGATTCAAAAATTATCTGAAGGCGTTAAAGAAATTTCCGCAGGCAACTTGGAGAAAAAAATTAACGTCGATACCGGCGACGAACTTGAAGACCTCGCCAGAAATATCAACATCATGACCGACGAAATTAAAAATTACATGGCGAATCTTGAAAAAGTGACTGCGGCGGAAGAGCGAATTGCAACCGAATTGAAAGTTGCGACAAATATTCAGCTTAACGCCTTGCCGCACGATTTTTTGGAAGGCAACGATAAATTTGAAATTTTCGCGACGATGAAACCTGCGAAAGAAGTCGGCGGAGATTTTTACGATTTTTATTTGCTTGACGAAAATCATTTGATGTTGACGATTGCGGACGTTTCGGGTAAAGGAGTTCCCGCCGCGTTGTTTATGATGCGCGGAAAAACCATTCTCAAAAATTTGGCAATGACAATGCAAAGTCCCGACGATTTGGCGGCAGTCATGACTTTGGCAAATAACCAACTCTGTCAGGGCAACGATGAAATGATGTTTATAACAGTTTTCTTGGCGATGCTCGACCTCAAGACGGGAAAATTGATTTACGTGAACGGCGGGCATAATCCGCCGATGGTTTATCACGAAAATGAGAAAAAATTCAGTTGGCTTAAAATGGAAGAAAATTGCGTTATCGGCTTGATGGACGAAATGTTTTTTGAACAGCAGGAAATCTACATAAATCCAAAAGATATTTTGTATCTCTACACGGACGGCGTAACGGAGGCAATGAATAAAAATCGCGAACAGTACGGCGAAAATCGTTTGGAAAATTGTTTGAATAACCTCGACCATAATTGCAAATTGCCGACGTTGTTGGAGGGTGTCAGTAAATCTTTGGCGGAACATGTTCAAGACGCGGAGCAGTCGGACGATATTACGATGTTGGCAGTTCGTTTTAACTAATCTGTGCAGAAATCTTTACTTAAGAAAAAAAAAAATTATGTTATGATTTTCCAAAACTTAGGGGGGCTGGAATGTGACTTTTGAATTTTCCGACACAATCGGAGGTATTTGTCAGTCTTATGACGCAAATACTCGAAGGGGAATTATCCGAGACTTTAACGGCGAAGAAGTGCAAGTTAAAATGTCCGACAATGTTTATGCGCGTCTTTTGAGAAATCTGGACGAGCCTTATCGCGATTGCACGGGACAAATTGAAAAACTCTTTGCCGAAGGTCAAATGGCATTTCTTTACGGCGTTTATTATCCCGACGAGAGCGGAACTCATTTTGAAGTTTCGTATATCGATTTTCCCGGACGCAAGCCGAATGAAATGCGCTTTGAAGAGGCGGACTGGTGGATAAATCAAGCACGGAGTATTGCAGATTTTTACATCAAGGCAGAATTTCCGAACGGTGAAATTGATTATCGCCAATATCGCACGCGCTTGACACTCGACGGAGTGCGCAAACCCGATTTTCGCCAGGAGACGGACACAATTTCCCGAATGATTTACGGCATGGCAAGTGCTTACATGCTTACCGGCGAAGACAGATTTTTGGAAGTCGCGGAAGTCGGCACAAAATATTTGCGCGACCACATGAGATTTTACGACATTGATGAAAATGTTGTTTATTGGTATCACGGAATTGACGTCCAAGGCGACAAGGAAAATAAACTTTTCACATCGGAATTTGATGACGATATTGAAGCAATTCCGATGTACGAGCAAATTTATGCGCTTGCCGGGCCTACTCAGACTTATCGCTTAAACGGTGATCCCGCAATAATGAAAGATATTCGCATGACGGTCAGTCTGTTTGACAAATTTTTTATCGACAGGGAAAAAGGCGGTTACTACTCGCATATTGATCCCGTGACTTTCGATCCGAAAAGCGAATCACTCGGCAGGAATGTCGGCAGAAAAAATTGGAACTCGGTCGGAGACCATGCGCCCGCATACCTCATCAATTTATATCTGGCTACGATGAACGAAAAATATAAAAACTTCCTCGAATATACAGCTGATTGCATCGAAGAACATTTTCAAGATTATAATAACAGTCCTTTCGTTCAAGAAAAATTTTATGACGATTGGAGTCACGACACAACTTGGGGCTGGCAACAAAATCGCGGCGTAGTCGGTCACAATCTCAAAATCGCTTGGAATTTGATGAGAATTAACAGCGCGATTTCAAAAGACAAATATGTTAAATTCGCGGAAAAAATTGCGGAGATTATGCCGACAGTCGGAATGGATCGCAGACGCGGCGGCTGGTATGACGTTATGGAGCGCAAGCTCCGCGAAGGTGAAACTTGCTATCGTTTCGCTTGGCACGACAGAAAAGCATGGTGGCAACAGGAGCAGGGAATTTTGGCTTATCAAATTTTGTACGGTTGCTTGAAAAAACCTGAATATCTCGACTTGGCTCGCTCTTCTGCGGCGTTCTACAATACTTATTTCCTCGACCACGACGACGGCGCAGTTTATTTTAACGTCTTGAATAACGGAATACCTTTCTTGACAGGCAACGAACGTTTGAAAGGTTCTCACTCGATGGCTTGTTATCACTCAATCGAACTCGCATTTTTGTCTGCAGTTTATATCAACCTTCTGCACACGAAAAAACCGCTCGACCTTTATTTCAAGCCGATGCCGAATGCTTTTGAAGGCTCGAATACTCTTTACGTTCAGCCGGATATTTTGCCTAAAGGCAGTTGCAAAATTGAGTCGGTGGAAATCGACGGCAAACCTTGGGTATATTTCGACGCGGAGAATTTCGCAGTGAAATTGCCGGAACTCGATCACCGCCCGAAAATTAAAGTCAGAATCGTCCCGGTTTAAAGGAGAAATTAAAATGGCAAATTATCTTATAGAAATCGGTGAAGTCAGCAAAATTAAACTTCACGGACATATTGACGCATCGATTGCGCCTGCGCTGATGGAAGAGATGAAACCGCTTATCGAACAGAAAGACAAAGTCAAAAAATTGGTTTTTTACGCCGATGAACTCGAATATATCGCAAGTGCGGGAATTCGTGCGGTTGTCTTCGCAAAACAAAAAATCGGCGGAAAAGTTCAATGTTATTTGGTCGGCGCGTCGGAAACTGTCCTTGACGTATTCAAGATGACGGGCATTGATAAGTTTTTTACGGTTCAAGATACTTTCACGGAGTAAAATTTATGCTTCACAACAAAGAATTTCCGGCTCGACGTGAATTTTTGCCGCAAATGTTGACGGAAATAACCGACGAAGTCAAAAAATATTTCACGGACGATAAATGGATAAATCGCCTGAAAGTTTGCTCGGAAGAAATTTTGGTCAACATTATTGATTATTCTTCTTCCAAAAAAGTTTTTGTCACTTGCGAATTTGATGAGGCTGAAAATGCATTGCGTTTTGAGTTCGCGGACGAAGGCAAACTTTATAATCCGCTTGAAGAAGTTCCCAAAGTTGATATTGAAGAAGATATAGACGACAGATCAATCGGCGGATTAGGAATTTTTCTTTATACAACGATTATGGACAAGCTGGAATACAATTCCGACGACGGTAAAAACCATTTGACAGCGTATAAAAAATTGTTTGACGGTGGTGATTTTCTTGAGAAATAAAGTAGGTGTCCTTATTGAAAGTGACTTCTACGAGCCTGAAATTGAGTATTATTCAAGGTGCTTTAAAGATGTCGGCTTGGAAGTACATTTTTTGACGCGACTTTGGGGTAACAACGAATTGACTTTCAAGGGACATGAGGAACGCAGACTTTTCAAGTGCAATGAAAGTTTTGAGTGCGTCAACTTGAAAGAATATGCGGCGATTATAGTTCCTTCCGGAATGGTGGCGGACAGACTCCGCTACACCGAAGATATAAATAAATTGCCGCCGGCTTGCGAATTTTTGAAAAAATGTTTCGCGGATAAGGAATTGATAAAGGGAATAATCTGTCACGGTGCGTGGCTGATGGCTCCTATTTCTCATTTGGTTCGCGGAAGAAAAATGGTTGTTCATAATAACTTGCTCGGCGACGCAAAAAATATGGGCATTGATTACGTCGATTCTGATGTTGTTGTTGACGAAGATTTGGTCAGTGCGCGGACAGGTGGCGAACACGTTCAATTTGCACAGAGAATTATCGCCATGATTAACTGCGGAACAATGCTTACCGCGCTCAACAAAAAAATTGACATGCTCGAAACGCGAATCAAACAGCTCGAAAAACAAGACAGCAATGTCGAAAGACATTCAAATAATAAAAAAATTGGAGGTAATAATATGGCAAAGGTTTTGATTATCGCTACAAATTACGGCTCTTGGGCAGAGGAACTGCAAGCTCCTTGGGACGCTTGCAAAAAAGCAGGTTTTGAAGTGACATTGGCAACTCCGCAAGGAAAAAAGCCGCTCCCGTTCAAAATTAGTATCGACCCCGATTTTGTTGATCCCGTTCAAAACGTAAAAACGAATCCTGATTGGGTTTGCAAACGTTGCAAAGAACTCGTTGACGGCGAAGAGTGGGCTCATCCAAAAAAATTCACTGAAGTTGACATGAAAGACTTTGACGCAATCGTCCTTACAGGCGGACCCGGCGCGAATCTCGACATGGCAAACTGCTGGGAATTGCACAAACTCATTATGGACGCTTACAAGTCTGACAAAATTGTTGCCGCACTTTGCTATGCTGTATCGACGTTGGTTTTCTGCCGCGATCCCGAAAACGATTATAAATCGATTATTTACGGAAAGAAAATTACCGCTCATCCTCGCGCCTGGGATTTCTATGGCCCCGGCATGGCAATGGTTTACGATGTTTACGGCGCAACTGAAGACAATAAAGGTACTGACGTTATTACGCCCGGTTTCCCCTGGCCTGTTGAAGATTTGGTTCGCGATGCAGTCGGTCCGAACGGTGCTTGCATTGCTCGCATTAACGCCAATCGTGAAAGTCCTCAAGTTTATTACGATCATCCCTTCATCACCGGTACAAGCGTCGAATCTTCGATTGCTTACGGCGACTTGATCGTTAAAGTTCTCAAAGAACGCGGACTTTAATTAAGGAGGAAATTTTCAATGGCCAAAGTTTTAATCGTTGCGACGAATTACGGAACGTGGGCTGAAGAACTTCAGGCACAGTGGGACGCTTGCAAAAAAGCAGGTTTTGAAGTGACATTGGCAACTCCGCAAGGAAAAAAACCGTTGCCCTTCGCAATCAGTGTTGACCCCGATTTTTTTGACCCGATTCAAAAAGTTCACGTCAATCCTAAAGAAGTTTGCGATCGTTGCAAAGAACTTGTTGACGGCGACGAATGGGCTCACCCGATTAAATTTTCCGAAATCAACATGGACGATTATGACGCGATCGCAATGGCTGGAGGTCCCGGCGTAACTCTCGATTTGTGCCACAGCTGGGAACTTCATCAGGCTATTCTCAAAGCGATTAAGTCCGATAAAATTGTTGCGGCTCTTTGTTATTCGGTTGCGACTTTAGTTTTCTGCCGCGACCCCGAAAATGATTATAAATCCGTCATTTACGGAAAGAAAATTACCGCTCACCCGCGTGCATGGGATTTTTACGGACCCGGTATGGCGATGGATTATAAACTTTACGGCGCGACTGAAGACAATAAAGGTACTGACCTTGTAACGCCCGGTTTCCTTTTCCCTATTGAAGATTTGGTACGCGGCGCAGTCGGTCCGAACGGTGCTTGCATTGCTCGCATTAACACCAATCGTGAAAGCCCGCAAGTTTATTATGACCATCCCTTCATCTCCGGAACAAGCGTTGAGTCTTCGATTGCTTTCGGAGATTTACTCGTCAAAGTTCTAAAGGAACGCGGACTTTAATTAAGTTTTTGTCAATCTGGAATATAGGCGAGTCGAGATAAGTCTCGTCTTGCCTATATTTTTTTGCAATGAGGAAAAAATTATGGATGTAAATCAGACAGTTGTTAAAGTGCTTGAAGAAATCGGCGTTGACCATGTTTTCGGCGGCTCCGGACAAGTCAACGGCTCAATGCTTTTGGCACTCAAAAAATCCGATAAAATTAAAACCGTCATAATTCAAAATGAACAGGCGGCATCTTTTATGGCGGCGGGTTATGCAATGTTTTCAAAAAAATTGGGAGTATGTTTTGCAACAGGCGGACCCGGTGCTTTTAATTTATTTTCGGGGCTTGCCGTCGCTTACTCTGATTCAATTCCGATGTTGGCGATAAGCGGTTATCCTTCTCGTTGGACTCGCGGAAAAGGTGCCTTGAATGAATCCAGCGGACTTTCACGCACGCCCGATTCTCAAGCAATGTTCTCCGCCACAACAAAAAAATCTGTTATTTTGGAAGATGCACGCGATACTATTCCGGTTTTGGAAGAATTGATTTATACGGCTTTTGAAGGCAGACCCGGTCCCGTTCACCTGCATATCCCGAAAGAAATAACGATTGCCGAAGTGCCTTATTATCGCTCGATTGATATTTCTTCTCCGAAAATTTTGGCGGGAGAAAATCAGGCTGAAGAATTTTGCAAGGGCTTTGTCGAAAATTTCAAATCCGAAAATAAACCTCTGCTTATGGTCGGTTACGGCTGTATCCGCAGCGAAGCGAAAGAAATTTTGGAAAAACTTATAAACACTTGGAAAATTCCTTTCGTCAGCACGATGGACGCGAAGGGTTATATTTCTGAAGATAATTCGCTGTCGTTGGGAATTGTCGGCACAAGCGGAGACGTCGGCGCGAATGATTATTTTCATGAATCAAAAACAGTTCTCGCGGTCGGAAATTCTTTCGCGGAAAATGCGACTTTCGCTTTCAACGCAAAACTTTTCGACGGAAAAAAACTTCTTCACATAAATATTGACCGTCACGAAATCGACAAAGTTTATACCGCCGATTACAGACTTGTCAGTGATGCTCGTCCGGCTCTGGAAAATTTGGTTGCTTATCTCGAGAAAAATAATATTGCGCCGCTTAACGATAATTTGGCTGTCCGCAATAAACATCACGACGAAATTTTGCCGGAGTTCAGTAACGGAAAAATGCACCCGGGATTTTTGGTTCAGCAGATTTCAAAACAACTTCCCGAAAACGCAATTATCATGGGAGACGCGGGCGGACATATGCTTTGGTTGAGTGCGTATTTAAATCTCAACAAAAATCAATGGTATCAAAACCCGGGCAGTTTCGGCCCGATGGCAAGTCACGTCAACGGAGCAATCGGCGTAAAATGCGCCAATCCGAATCGCCCCGTCATTTGCGGTTGCGGCGACGGAGATTATTTGATGGCGGGCTTTGAACTTCTCACTTGCGTAAAAAATAATATTCCCGTCATTTACATAATTTTCAACAACGGAGAATTTAACGTCATTAAAAAATTCTTGCTGTCGAATTTCGGCGAGTATGCTTACATGGATATTAAAAATCCCGATTATGTCAAATATGCCGAGGCTTGCGGAGCTAAGGGTTGGCAAGTTCACAACGCCGAAGAATTTAACGCCGCTTTTGCCGAAGCTCTCAAACTTAACAAGCCCTGCATTATCGATGCGATTATTGACGGCGATGTTTATCCGCCGATGAGCATTTCAAAAACTTGAGGTGATTTCATGGAAATAACTGTTGAACGCGACGACGATTTAAAAATTATTGCACTCGATGGAGAAATTCAAGCCAATAACGCCGATGATGTCCGCGATCAAGTTATAAACTTGATTGACAAAAAGCCTACAATAATTTCCATGAAAAAATGCCGTTATGTTTCAAGTGCGGGACTGCGGGCACTTCTCATGATTGCAAAGACTGCAAAATCTCGCGGGGTGAAAGTTGTTTACGCCGCAACCATTGAAGAAGTTTTGGATATTTTCAAAATGACCGGTTTTATAAAAATGTTGAAGTGCGTCGACACTGTTGCCGATGCCGAAAAAGAATTGCGCGGTTAGGAGGAATTTTTCATGCGAATTGACATGAGATTTTAAAATTCGTCCGGGACTTTTCCTCGAAAACGGCGCAAGTATTGTCCCCGGCGGAGTAAACTTCACAATTCATTCATCCGGCGCAAAATCCTGTTCACTCGTTTTGTATCGCTCGCACGCGAAAGAACCTTTTGCAGTGATTCCTTTCCCCGAAAGTTATCGTATCGGCAGTGTTTTTGCAATGATTGTTTTCGACCTCGACTACGAAAATATCGAATACGGCTTTTATGTTGACGGCGATTACAATTTTAACGGCGGCGACGTTTTCGACAAAAGTAAATGTCTGCTTGACCCGTACGCGAAACTTATCAGCGGGAGAAATGTTTGGGGAGTTGAGCCTGATTGGAATAATCCTTTTCAATATCGCTCGAAAATTATTTTGGACGATTTCGACTGGGAAGGTGATGTCCCTTTAAAAACTCCGCATAATGAACTGATTATTTACGAAGCGCACGTCAGAGGATTTACGAAAGATGAATCGTCGGGCGTGAAGTACAAGGGAACTTATGCGGGACTTGCCGAAAAAATTCCTTACCTTAAAGAACTCGGAATCACTGCGATTGAACTTTTGCCGATTTTTGAGTTTGACGAATTTGAAGGCGTTCGAGAAGTTGACGGAAACAAACTTTTTAATTATTGGGGTTACAGTACAGTCGGATTTTTCGCGCCGAAGGCAGGTTATGCGGCAAGCGGAAAATATTCCATGCAAGCCGACGAACTCAAAACTTTAATCAAAGAACTTCACCAAAACGGAATCAAAGTTATTCTCGACGTTGTTTTCAATCACACGGCGGAAGGAAATGAGCATGGCCCTTACATTTCTTTCAAAGGTCTCGACAATAAAATTTATTATATCCTGACTCCCGACGGCTATTATTACAACTTCAGCGGTTGCGGAAATACTTTGAACTGCAACAATCC
>CAJOCT010000068.1 GCA_905236725.1 uncultured Selenomonadaceae bacterium
TCCGACTGAAGGGCTTGTCACTTTCGATATTATTTTCGATGCGTTTGTTCCGATGGACGGAGAAAAAGCAAAATTTATAATCAATGTCGAACCGCAAAAGACCACTCAAAACATTCACTACAAATTGATGAAACGTGCTGTCTATTATGCGGCGCGTCTCATTTCTTCTCAAAAAGAAAAAGAATTTCATGGCGACGATTTTAACAACTTGAAAAAAATTTATTCGATATGGATTTGCATGGACGTGCAAAATTATCGCGCCGATTCTATTCAAGAATATCGACTGACAGAAAAAGTTTTACACGGAAAATTTCACGATGAACTCAAAAATTATGATTTGATTACGATAATAATTTTAAATCTGGGAAAAAATTCTACGACACACAAACTTTTGAATCTCTTACATTTAATTTTTATGGAATTGAAAACGTCGGAAGAAAAAGAAAAAATTCTTCGAGAAGAATATGACTTGGAAATTTCAGAGGACATGAAGGAGGAATTGGAAAAAATGGGCGGATTGATGGAACCTTTACTTGAAATTGCGGCTGAACGAGCTGCAAAGGAAGCTGCAGAAAAAGCGACGGCGAAGGCTACAGCTGAAACTGAAATAAAATCGAGGCTTGAGGATATTCGTAGTCTTATGCAAACATTGAATTTTACAGCACAGCAAGCAATGGACGCATTGCAAATATCCGTTGACAAACAGAAAGAATATTATTCGCTGATTTAATAAAAACTTTTTTCGGTGATATTTATGGCAAAGAAGAAACAAAATAAGGCAAGCACATTGGAAAATATTTTATGGAATTGTCGAGTTGCATTGCGTGGTGTGGGAAGTACGGAAAAAAATCGGGATGCAATAATCGCGTTGGTATTTTTAAAATTTGCAGGAGATAAATTCCAAAAGCGGCGTTTAGAAATCGCAAAAGAATATCCGCCATTTTTGGAAGATGTCGCATTTTATAATGCCCAAAATGTATTTTACTTGAATGAAACTGCACGTTGGACGTACATTACGAAAAATGCGTCGGCTAATGATATTGCAGTCATTATTGATAAGGCAATGTCGGACATAGAAAACAAAAATTCAAGTTTGCAAGGTGCTTTACCACTTAATCTTTTTTCAAGTCTTAATGTAGAAAAATCTCGGATTAAGGAACTTATTGACAATGTCAACAAAATTGATGAGCAACAATTTCAAGAAAAAGACCTTGTTGGGCGAGTTTATGAATATTTTTTAAGAGCATATGCGGCAGCAGGAACAAAAGAGGACGGTGAATTTTATACTCCGGCGTGTGTGGTTAAATTGATAGCGGAGTTAATTGAGCCTTTTAATGGAACGGTTTACGATCCGTGTTGTGGAAGTGGCGGAATGTTTGTCCAATCAATGAAATTTGTAGAAAGTCACAATGGCAACAAAAAAGAGATTTCAATAGTTGGTCAGGAAAGTAATATGGAGACTTGGCGACTTTGTAAAATGAATTTGGCAATTCGAGGAATAGCTAATAATCTTGGTGAGACTGCGGCATCAACTTTTACCAATGACTTACACAAAAATTTAAAAGTGGATTACATTATGGCAAATCCGCCGTTTAATTATAAAGATTGGCGAGGTTCAGACGAATTGAAAAATGATGAACGGTTTTCAGGATTTTCAGAAATACCGCCGGTATCAAATGCAAATTATGCGTGGATACTGCATATGCTGTCCAAACTTAACAATCACGGGGTTGCAGGATTTTTGCTTGCTAATGGAGCACTTAGTGCAGATGACGTAGAATATAAAATTCGCAAGGAACTTGTAGAACGTGATGTCATTGAAGCAATAATAGTGTTGCCGCGAGATATGTTTTACACAACCGATATTTCTGTAACATTGTGGATTTTAAATATGAACAAAAAATCTGGTGAAATAAATGACAGAAAATTGCGCGACAGGTCTGGAGAAATTTTATTTGTGGATTTACGCCGTTGGGACAGTCAAGTTGAGGAAATTTTAATCGACAAGGGCAAGAAAAAAAAGAAAACAGTTTTAACGGACGAACAAATTTCCGAAGTCAAAAAAATTTATCATGGTTGGCAGAGCGCAGACATAAAAAATTATTCCAATATTCCCGAACTTTGTAAGTCGGCAGATTTAACGGAAATTCGCGAGAATGATTTTTCTCTTGCACCGAGCAAATATATCGAATTTATCGACCACGATTTAGAGATTGACTATCCCATAGAAATGCAACGTATTCAAGAAGAAATGAAAAAAATTTTATTAGAGGAGAAACAATCTCAGGAGTTATTGGTCAATGCTTTTGGAGGAATTGGCTATGGAATCGAATAAAAATACAATGCAGGTTAAATTACCGCCCATCGCGGGACAAGTTCAAGAGACACTTATTTTAAATAAAAATTCTATTGTGTTAATCGGAGCAAATGGCTCTGGAAAAACGCGAATGAGTGTTTGGATTGAAAAAAACAATTCGAAAATAAAAGTTCATAGAGTATCTGCCCAAAAATCACTTGATATGCCTGAATCGACCACTCCTTCGGATTTAAAAAAAACTCAAAATGAGCTTTTGAATGGCAATGATGAAAGTGAAAACAAATTATATCATCGCTGGGCAAATAAACCAGTAACTCACTTATTGAGAGATTTTGATGCATTGATGAAATTACTGATCACCGAAAATTATAAAAAATGTTTGATATTACAAGAGCAAGTAAAGTCTCGAGTTTCAATTTGTTACGAACCAACAAAATTAGATTTGACGATGGCGTTATGGGAAAAAATTATTACCAATAAAAGATTAAGAATAAATGAAACCTACATAGCTGTCTCAGATGTAAATGACAAATATACACCATTCAATGGTTCAGAAATGAGTGATGGGGAACGCGAAATTTTTTATTTTATCGGAACAGTACTTTGTATGCCGGAAAATAGTTTGATTATTATTGATGAGCCTGAAAATCATCTGCACAAATCAATTTTAGTGCGTCTTTGGAATGAAATTGAATCTGCACGTCCCGATTGTATTTTTCTTTACATAACTCATAGTTTAGATTTTGCTGTTTCTCGAAATAATTCTCAAATAGTTTGGGTTAAAGATATGCCTAAAAAAGATGTTTGGGAATATGAACTTTTGTCGGAAGATGACCACAGAATTGATGCTGTTCAACTCGAAATATTAGGTAATCGCCAAAACGTTCTACTAGTTGAGGGAACACCGCAAAAAAAAAGTATTGACAAGCGGTTATATTCGGCAATTTTTAAGGATTACAATGTGATTCCAGTAGAAAATTGCGAACGAGTTATTACTTACACGAAAGCCTATAAAAATCTTGGCAAATTACACTATTGCGAAGTCAAAGGAATTGTAGACAGAGATCGTCGAAGTAATTCTGAAATAAAAAAATTGAATTCAGATAACATTTTTTGTCCCGAAGTTGCGGAGGTCGAAAATTTATTTTTACTCCCTGAAGTTATCGAAATAGTAGCTGAAAAACAGAATAAGTCTGAATGTTACGATGAAATTTTAAAATCTGTGCAGGAAAAAACTTTTGATTTTCTTAGCAAAAAAATTGACGGGCAAGCACTTTTATTTGTTCAACAGAATGTACAAAATCAGATTAACTGTTTGATAGGTAAAAAGGAACACGATTTAGACGATTACAAGAAAAATGTCGCTGAAATTCAAAATATTGATATTGATGGATTACACGCCAAAATAAAGTCGGATTTGCAAAAAATAATTGATGATAAAAATTTTTACGAGGCTTTAAAAATTATCAACGAAAAGGGACTTTTGTCAGCTACAAATTTGTCAAATAAATTTGGTTGGAAAAAAGATTATTATATTGACTATGTTATAAATTTACTCAGCGGGACAGATGTTTCCGAAAAGTTGTGCGGTGTTTTTAGAGAATATGTCAATATCGAGAAAAATTTGGAGGTGTCGAATGATGGCACTGACTAAATTTAAACTCGGCGACTTAATTGAACTTGTAGATGAAAGAAATTCAGGAGGAATTAAAAATTTTTACGGCGTAAACATTAACAAGGAATTTATGCCGACGGTTGCAGATACTTCAAATCTTAACGAAAAAAAATATAAAGTTGTCAGAAAAAATCGGTTTGTTTTCAGCGGAATGCAGACGGGACGCGATAAATGTATCAGAATCAGTTTATATCAAGATGATGAGCCAATTATAGTTTCACCTGCGTATTTTACTTTTGAAATTTCGGCGACAGATAAAATTTTATCAGAATATCTTTTTATGTTTTTCCAATCAAAAGAAAAAGACCGTCTCGGTTGGTTTTTCAGTGACAGCAGCGTTCGTTCCAATCTTGATTGGAATGTTTTTTGCGACATTGAAATACAACTTCCGCCGATTGAAATTCAGAAAAAATTTGTTGCGGTTTATAATTCAATGCTTGCCAATCAAAAAATTTACGAACGCGGACTCGATGACTTGAAACTTGTCTGTGACGGCTATATTGACAAAATAAAACATACTGCAAAAAAATTTCAGCTTGGTAAATTTATTTGCAAACGAAATGAAAGATATTTTGGCAATAAAAAATTACCTATTTGTGGTGTTTCTCGTGAAGGGCTTATTCCTGCAAAAAAATATAGTGAGGCTACAAATCAAATTTTTTATAAGGACGATTTTATTTTTAATCCGGCACGAATGGAATTAAATTCTATTGGATTAAATCGGACTTATGAAAAAGGACTTTGTTCAACAAGTTACGAAATTTTTTTTGTAACTGATAAGGAAAAAATCTTACCTGAATATCTGAATTTATTTGTTAAAAGAAATGAGTTTGCTAGATTTTGTGATTTTATAAGTATGGGGTCGGTAAGAGAAATTTTTTCTTTTTCTGAAATGTGCGAAGTTGAAATTCCGATTCCCGACATAAAAATCCAAAAATCAATTTCGGAAATATATAGTGTATATCAGGTGCGAAAAAAACTCGCTGAAGAGCTTAAATTACAGTTAAAGAATATATGTCCAATCTTGATAAAAGGCTCGTTAAATGAAGGCGAGAGGAGTTAAAAAATTTTGGGAGGTGTAAGAATTGAATGCGATGGCGAATTTGGATATTATTTGCGGTCGTGTAGTGGACAGCTATAAAAAGGTTTACGGCGACGACATTCAGCAAATTTATTTGTACGGAAGTTATGCGCGTGGTGACTTCAACGAAGACTCGGACATAGATTTTGCGGCTGTTGTAAAAGGAGAACGCGGAGAATTGCAGAAAAAACGCAATAAAGTTTTAGATGAAACTGTCCGAATGGATTTAGAATTTGACATCATAACTTCACCGAAAGTCATTCCCGCATCAGATTTTGAGAGATACGGAGAAGAATTACCTTACTACAGAAATATCAAACGGGAGGGAAAACTTCTTGCGTGACTTAACAGTTTATCGACTGGACATTGCAAAACATCGTACAGAGGTATCAAAAAGTTTGCTGGACGACGGACATTATCAAGACTCCATCAATGTTCTTACTACGCAATATTTACAGCAGTGCGAGCATTGTTGGCAGAAGAGGAGATCGATTTCAAGAAACATTCTGCCGTGATTAGTTACTTTCGCAAAAATTACATCAAGACGGGAATTTTCGATGTTAAATTTTCTGACTACATTGGCAAAGCATTTGAATGGAGAAATGATTGCGATTACGAGGATTTTTTCTTCGTGTCGCGTGAAGAAGCCGAAACTCAATACAATCACGCTATTGAATTTTACAAGGCAGTAAAGAATTACTTGGAGAATCTGGAAAATGAGAAATAAAAAATTTACTGAAAGCGAACTTGAAAATGCTGTCATTGAACTTTTTCTTCGTGAAGATTATAAACACGTCGACGGGAAAAATTTGCAAACCAATGACATTTTGTTGCTTGATGACTTGCGCGAGTTTATTTTGACTCGTTATTCTTCCGAAAATTTGAGTGAAATTGAAGTGCAAAAAATTATTAACAAATTAAATCTCATAAATTCCACGCCGCTTTATGCTGGGAATCGTGAGGCTTTTTTTCTTATCAATGAAGGATTTAATTTAAACCGCGATGATACTTCAAAAATTGCTTTGCACATAGATTATATTGATTTCGCTGAGCCGGAGAAGAATATTTTCAAAGTGGTAAGTCAATTTTCAGTTGAAGGAGAGCAGTTGCGCCGTCCCGACTTGTTGCTTTTCATCAATGGTATTCCGATTGCAATTTTTGAATTTAAATCTGCAATTCGTGAAGATACGACGATTTACGATGCTTGGGAACAAATTTATTTTCGTTACAGTCGGGATATTCCTAAACTTTTACGATATAATTTTTTAGCTGTCATTTCCGATGGAGCAAACACGAAGTTGGGAACTATTTTTTCACCTTACGAAAATTTTTATTCTTGGAATAAGATAAATGATTTGGAAAAAGTTTCCTCCGGAATAAATTCATTATTCACTTGTATAAAAGGTGCGTTTGCAAAACAACGAATCTTACAGATTTTACGTGATTTTATTTTTTATCCCGACACTTCAAATAATAATTCTGTGATTGTCTGCAGGTATCCGCAATTTTTTGCCGCAACAAAAATGTTTGAAAGTATTAAAAACCATTTGAAACCATCAGGCGATGGCAAAGGCGGAACTTATTTTGGGGCTACCGGCTGTGGAAAAACGTTCACTATGCTTTTTCTTGCCCGTCTCATTACCCAACGCAATACAGAAATTTTTAAAAATCCAACTTTAATTATTCTGGTAGACCGTGAAGATTTAGACCGACAAACTTCAAAACTTTTTGTGACAGCTAAAAAATTTCTCGGAGAAAATGATGTCCGAAGTATTGAAAGTCGTGAAGATTTAAAAAATACTTTAAAACATCGTCCTTCGGGCGGAATTTATATCATTACAATTCAAAAATTTTGCGAACAAACTGGTTTATTGTCTAACCGAACAAACGTTATTTGTTTTTCAGATGAAGCACACAGAACTCAGACAAATATAAATTCAAAATTGAAATACACCGACGCAGGTATTTTTACCACTTATGGCTTTGCTCATTATTTGCGGGCAAGTTTTCCAAACGCCACTTATTGCGGATTTACTGGAACGCCGATTGATGAAACTCTTGCTGTTTTCGGAGATGTCGTTGATTCTTATACTATGAAGGAATCTTGCGACGACGGTATCACCGTGAAAATTGTTTATGAGCCTCGTCTTGCCAGAGTTGTTGTTTCTGATGAGCAAGCTAAAGAAATAGAAAAATATTATCAAAAGTGTGCGACAGAAGGTTCTACTATTGAGCAAATCGAAGAAAGTAAACGCGCTATGGCTAAAATTTCTACTATTCTTGCTCACCCGGACAGATTGAAAAAACTTGCCGCTGATATTGTTGAACACTACGAAAGACTTTGTTCAGAAAAACCTCAGATTACTCAAAAAGCGATGATTGTTTGTTCTGACAGAAAAATTGCTTTCAGCGTTTTAAAAGAAATTATTTCCATTCGTCCGAGTTGGGGGATTGCTAAAAAATCTGACAATGAAAAGAACTTATCCCAAAATGTCCTTAAAACACTCTCGCCTTTTCCTAAAATAAGTTTAGTCGCCACTCAAGGGCAAAACGATCCGCCAGAACTTTTTAAAACCTGTGGCACAAAAGATTATCGACAAAAACTCGCCGAGCAGTTTAAAAATGACAATTCTAATTTTAAAATTGCCATTGTCGTCGATATGTGGATTACAGGCTTTGATGTTCCGTCACTCTCTGTAATGTACATTGACAAGCCTTTGCAAAAACATACTCTGATACAAACAATTTCTCGTGTAAACAGAATTTTTGACGGCAAAGACAAAGGCTTGGTCGTTGATTACATCGGTTTCAAAAATGATATGCTCGCCGCTGTTAAAAAATATGGCGATTTCAGTGAAAATCAAATTAATGAATTGAAAATTTCTTTAAAAATTTTCCGCGAACTCCTTGCTTTCATCAATAAACTTTTCGCAAATTTTAACTTCGAGAAATTTTATTCAGGTACTCCGCTTGAACGTTTAAATTGCCTAAATTTTGCCGCCGAATTTATTCAGAAAGTAAAATCTACTGAGAATGACTTTATGGAACTATCCAAAAAATTAAAATCTGCTTACTCCATCTGTTTTCCTTCTGGCGAATTAACTGAAGCCGAAATTCAACAAGCTCAATTTTTTCTTGCCATTCGCTCAATCATTTACAAACAAACTCACGAACACGCTCCGGATTCTGAAATTATGAATATCGCAGTTGAAAAAATGATTCAGGAGGCTTTGGATTGTACCGGCATTGAAAATGTCATCAATCACGATAAATCTGTTAATTTATTCAGTGAAGATTTTTCAAAAGAATTATCCAAAGTGAAAATGCCCATTACAAAATTCAACGCACTACTAAAGTTACTCAGAAAAACTATCAAGGATTACGGAAACGAAAATAAAGTTAAATCTGTTGCTTTCGATGAACGTCTTCGCAAAATTGTTGACGAGTATAATAATCGTGATAATTTAATCTTTACCAATTCTGTCGCTACCAACTTCGTCAATGAACTTTCCGATAAATTACTCGTACTTTTACAAGATTTAAAATCTGATAAAAATTCCTTCGCAAAATTCGGCATATCGGTTGCAGAAAAAGTATTTTTCGACATTCTTATACAAGTTCGCAATGAACATAATTTTATTTATCCCGACGAAAAATGTTTGGATTTAGCTAAAAAAATTAAATTGCTCGTCGATGCTCAATCTAAATTTGTCGATTGGCAACATCGTTCGGACATCAAGAACGAATTCAATATGAAACTTGCAATTCTGCTTTATGAAAACCAATATCCTCCTGAATGGAAGAAGGAAATTCTCGACAAATTATTAGAACAAAAAATATAAAAGATGCTAAGTTACATTGAACTGTTGCTGAGCTATTAGGAGCGAAAATGCGTTCTTCAATGCGTGAAAGAATTAGAGAAATTGTTATCAAAAAAGTTGAAAATTGGTTTGCTGGTGATTCACAAGATGAAAAATTACTATCGGACTTTGTGATATTTGAAGAGAAAATATCCAATACCATCGTAGTATTGTTCGTAAATTGTAAAATCAAGAAGTGTTTTCCACGAGCCGCCGTCAACTAGAAGCTGGAGTCAGATTCTAACCGACTTCTGCGAAAAAATTTAATTTTAAGTTCTAGTTTTATGTAATGGTCGCTGTGGATTTTTTTGAGCTTTTTACATTTACCACTCAAAAAATCTTACGCGACTAACTGTAAAGGAAGTTGTTGAGGAATATATGATTTGAACCTACAACTTTTTTTATTTCTAAATGTCAACTTGATCCTTTCCAATTCCTCCAAAATGTCAACCTCCATATAAATTTTACAAATAACTGACTCTACCGTTACCTGCTATCCTCGATACTTACGATACCTGCAGTGAAAGCGGGTATGCTGCGACCGTAAGGGAAAGCAGCAAGCGGAGCGGTACCCGCGCGCTACGATACTTACG
>CAJOCT010000069.1:0-4976 GCA_905236725.1 uncultured Selenomonadaceae bacterium
AAAAAAATCTCGGCATAAGTTATCACAACTTGACTTACAACGAACATGCTCTTGAAATCGGGCAGACTTCCCGCGCGATTGCTTACATCAGTATCACGGGTGACGACGGAAAAATTTTCTGGGGCGCTGGAATGGACACGGATATTATCACCGCGTCAATTCAGGCGTTGGTCAGCGCGATTAACAGAATGGTCGCAAAATAAAATTTAATTCATATAAAAAAAGTTGTCGGCAAAAAATTTTTGTCGGCAATTTTTTTGTTTAAGTCTTTAAAAAAAAATTTCGATTTAAGTTATTGAGGGATTGTTTTATTTTGGGAATCGGTTTTCTCAAGGAGGGATTTTCATGTCTATGGTTGTGAAAAACAATATGTCGGCTGTGAGGACGCTGTCCACCTTAAATCGAAACAGCTCCGCCTTACAGAAAAGTCTTGCAAAAGTCTCTTCCGGCATGAAAATTAACAGTGCGCAGGATGACGCTTCGGGTTACGCAATTTCCGAACGTATGCGAGTACAAATTCGTTCACTCGATCAGGCGAATCAAAATACTCAAAACGCTTCTTCGCTCATCAAAACGGCGGAAGGTGCAGTTTCTTCCACGCTCGACCTTGTTCGTACGATGAAAGAAAAAGCCGTCAACGCCGCCACAGATACGAATACGGATGCAGATCGCTTGACCATTCAAAAAGAACTCGACCAATTTATCGATCAGGTTGACGACAACGCTCTTGTCACCTTCAACGGAAAAATTCTGCTCGACGGCAACACAATGCCTTACCATAAACAGGAGTACACTAAGGAACAAAATATCATTCGCGGTCTTAATTCTTCGTGGATTTCGGACGCTCTTTATCTCATCAAAGAAAGTTACGGAATCGATTTTGCAAGCGGTGAGGGCGGTAAAGCCGGTGCAAAACATCTCGACGTTAAATTTTATGAGGACGATACAAGTACGACCATTGCAAATTGCGGCTCAAGTTACGGCGGGGAAACTGTTACGCTCAACATAAATATCGGCGCAATTCGTGAACTTGAATCTCAAGGACAGGCGGGGCAGGACGGAAAATTTAAAATCGCCGTCAAAACCCCCGTTCTTGACGATAGCGGCAACCCGACCGAAGAAATGACGGATACTTTTGTTTACAACGCGCAGACTCTTGACCGTGTAATTGCTCACGAACTCACTCACGGCGTAATGATTAACCGCTTTAAAAATTTTAACGAGCTTCCCAGTTGGATTGTTGAGGGCGGCAGTGCGGAACTTGTTCACGGCGCAGACTCAAGGATTGCGGCGAGTGATTCATACTTGGCAAGTGCGGGTGCATTTAAAGCCGCAGTTTTCGACTTACCTCCGGGTGCTACGGGTGCGGAAGCTCAACATGCTTATGACGGCGGATTTATCGCAATGCGTTTCCTCACCTCCGTCGGGAATGTAAACGCTTCTGACGGAATTAAAAAATTTATGGAAGTTCTGGACAGGGGCGGCACTCTTAACGAGGCTGTTCACAGCGGCTCCGGCGGGATATGGGGTTCGACAGATACTTTCGTCAACTCCTTTGTTGGCGAACTTGATTCTTATGTCGGAAAAGGTGTGGAAAACGGAACTTATGCGGACACAACTGAGGCGGCGACTGCTTTCCTCAAAGAAAAATGCGGAATCGACCTTGAAAATGATGACACCGGCTCAATCACCGGTTCTGATGCGGGCGGCAAACTTACAAAAACAGGTTCAAGTGTCGTTCATGAAATCGGCTCACCCGTCAACTGGCGAATGCCTTCATCAAATTCGACTATGATTGGCGGTATTGAAGTTCGTTGGCCTGCAGGTATGTCCGTTGCAAACGAAAACGGCGGCAACATGGTTTTTCACATCGGCGCAAAGGCGAATGATGCTTTCAACGTCGGTTTTAACGATATGCGTGCGCGTTCAATCGGTCTTTACGATGAGGCGGGCGAAAAACTCAACGTCACCACGCAGGCAAGAGCTAAGGCGGCAATTCACACTCTCGACAAAATTGTTGACCTCGTTGTCGATCAGCAGGCAAATATCGGCGCAATGCTTCAACGTCTCGACTATACCGCAAGCAATTTGACTGTTTCTTCCGAAAATGTTCAGGCGGCTGAAAGTACAATTCGTGACGCAGATATGGCTAAAGAAATGACAAACTACACGAAAAATAATGTTCTTCTGCAAGCGTCGCAGTCAATGCTTGCTCAAGCGAATCAAAATTCTTCCGCAGTTTTGAGTTTGCTCCAGTAAAATAAATTTCGGCGGAAAAATTTTTTCATTCGCCATAAATTTCAAAGAGTCGGTAAAGAAAGTTTTTTATCGATTCTTTTTTTGTTGCGGAAAAAAAATTTATCCCTGCGCGGGGCTTGAAAAAATTTTTTGATAATTTATCATTTAAGGCAGATTTTAAATCATGGGAGTGATAAATTTGCATATACCCGAAAATTATTTAAGCCCGTCGACTTGCGCAGTTCTCGGCGCGGTAATGGTTCCAATTTGGTGGACGGCGGTGAAAAAAGTTAAAGAAGAAGTTCCCCGCGAAAAATTACCTTTGCTCGGAATTGCGGCGGCATTTTCATTTTTAAGCATGATGTTTAACATTCCTCTGCCGGGCGGGACGACGGGGCACGCGGTCGGCGGCACGTTGATTGCGATTTTGTTCGGACCTTATGCGGCGTGTTTGGCGGTAAGTGTCGCGCTTTTTATCCAGGCGTTACTTTTCGGCGACGGCGGAATTTTGGCATTCGGCGCGAACTGTTTCAATATGGCTTTTCTCCTCACCTTCAGCGGATATTTTATTTATGACAAACTAAAAAATCCTTTGGGAAATTTTGCGGCGGCGGCAATCGGCTCATACGTCGGAATAAATATCGCGTCATTTTTCGCGGCGGTTGAATTCGGTCTTCAGCCGTTACTTTTCACGGACGCGGCAGGTCACGCGCTTTATTGTCCGTACCCGCTGTCAATTTCAATTCCCGCGATGATGATCGGTCATTTAACAATTTTCGGACTCGCGGAAGTAATTTTCACGGTCTTTGTTTTGGCTTATCTGAAAAAAACTTCGCCGGACTTGTTGCAAGAAAATTATTCGTCGAAAGGCGGAAAATCAATTTACGCATTGGCGGCGGCTTTAATCGTTTTGACTCCGCTCGGACTTTTGGCGGAAGGCACGGCTTGGGGCGAATGGGCTCCCGAAGAATTGCCCGAACAAGATTTTTTGGGGACGGTTTTGGGTTATATTCCTGCGGGAATGGAAAACGGCTTTGAGTTTGAATCACTTTTCCCCGATTACACCGTCGCGGGATTGCCTGATGAATTTGCTTACATTCTTTCCGCGATTATCGGGACGGCTCTTTTGATTATGAGTTTTAAAATTTTTGTTTCGGTGCTGAAAATTGATTGATGAAAAAAAATTATTGCCGGAATGGGCATTGAAGGAAGAAAATTATACACCTGCGGACGACCGGGATATTTTTATATCTCGGTCAATTTTGCGTTTGACGGGAATTTTATTCGCACTGAAAAAAAATTCGACAAAAAATTTCACGAAAAAATTTTCGGCGGCGGCGGCATTCGCATTCACATTTTTTTTTATAATCCTCTGCGTCAGTTCTCACACGAAAGAATTTTTGTTGATTGCGGCAACACTTGAATTGATAATTTTAAATTTTCTCGACGGCGCGGAAATTCTGCGCATTTTAAAAAAATCTTTCGCGGCGGCATTTTTCGGCGGAATTTTAATTTTGCCCGCATTTTTTTTCGGCGCGGGAAATTTAATAATTCTTCTGCCGATAAAAACTTTTTTGACGGTGACGGCGTTGCAACTCGTGACGGAATTTTTTTTGTGGAATCAAATCACCGCCGCAATGAAAATTTTTCGCCTGCCTGACGTTGTAATTTTCATTCTCGATACGACGATAAAATATATTTTTTTGCTCGGTCGTCAGGCGCAAGAACTTTTGACCGCGCTGAAATTGCGCTCGGTCGGAAAAAATTTGAGCAAAGAAAAATCTTTTTCGGGAGTTTTGGGAGTAACTTTTCTAAAATCTCGCGAAATGTCGGAGGAAATGTATCAGGCGATGTGTTGCAGAGGTTTCACGGGAGAATATTTTCGCGCAGATTCAAAAAATTTTTTCGCGGCGGATTTAATTTTTGTTTTGCTCGGCGGAATTTTCGGCGGACTTTTTTTGCTGATTGAAGGAGTTTTTAAATGATTGAGTTTAAAAATATTTTTTTTGCTTATGACGGCGGAGAAGAAATTTTGCGCGACGTGAATTTTCGGATTGGGAAGGGACAGGCGGTTTTTATCGGCGGCGAGAACGGTGCGGGCAAGTCTACTTTGTTGAAAATTATTAACGGGCTGATTTTTCCGACGAAGGGAAAATTTTTTTTTGAAGAAAACGAAATCACGCCAGAATTGATGAAAAATAATCTTTTCGCGAAAAAATTTCATCAAAAAATCGGTTACATTTGGCAAAATCCCGACTCGCAACTTTTTTGCGGAAGTGTCGAAGAAGAAATTTCTTTCGGACCGCTGCAAATGGGCTTGAGTGCGAACGAAATAAAAAAGCGCGTCGAAGATGCAATTAAACTTTTCGGGCTGGAAAAATTGCGTCACCGTGCGCCATATTATTTATCGGGCGGCGAAAAGAAAAAAACTGCGATCGCGTCGATATTTGCGATGAATCCGACCGTTTGGACTTTGGACGAGCCTTTGAACGAACTTGACGAAAAATCTAAAGACTTCCTGATAAATTTTTTGGAGGAATTAAAAAACGCCGGCAAGACAATAATTTTTTCTTCGCACGAAAAATTTTTGTCCGAAAAAATTGCCGACGTAAAAATTTTTTTATGAAACACAGTCGAAAGTCAACTACCCCACGTCTAAAGACGGGGGCTTGCAGTTAGATTTCTCCACCGCGTTCGGCTGGTTGACTGCAGCCCTGCAATTTCTTGCAGCATTGATG
>CAJOCT010000069.1:4991-23747 GCA_905236725.1 uncultured Selenomonadaceae bacterium
CGTTTGCCCGATATTTTAATTATAACGTTCGATTTATAAAAAATCAATCAAGGATTTGGCGCCTTTCCTCCCCACGCTTCTCGGCGCTTTTTGGTGAAAAAATAATTATTTTAAGATATAATAACCAAAAAATTTTTTGAGGAGTTTTTTTTATGAGCAAACCGATTGTGGCGATAGTCGGCAGACCGAATGTCGGCAAGTCGACTTTATTTAATCAGATTGGAAAAAAAAGAGTTTCGATTGTGGACGATATGCCCGGCGTTACCCGCGACAGAATTTATATGGACGCAGTTTGGCTGGACAAGGAATTTACTTTGATTGACACGGGCGGAATTGAATTTGAGACCGAAGAAAAAATTATTTCCGATATTCGTACACAGGCAAAAATTGCGATTGATGAAGCGGACGTAATTATTTTTGTTGTGGACGGACGCGCGGGCTTAACTTCGGCAGATGAAGATGTTGCGAAAATTTTGCGCTCTTCCACAAAGCCGACAGTTATCGCCGTAAACAAAACTGACAGCGTTCAACTCGAAATGAATATTTATGAATTTTATAATCTCGGACTCGGTAACCCTATCGGAATTTCTGCCAGCAACGCTTTAAATTTGGGCGACTTACTCGACGAAGTTGTTGCAAATTTTCCTGAAGAGGTCGAGGAGGTCAAGGACGAAGACGAAATTAAAATTGCGGTTATCGGCAGGCCCAATGTCGGAAAATCTTCACTGGTCAACGCACTTTTGGGAGAAAAAAGAGTTATTGTCAGCGATATTCCCGGCACGACTCGCGACGCAATCGACACTTTTTTTTATAAAGACGGGACGAAATTTACTTTGATTGATACTGCGGGAATGCGGCGACGTTCAAAGATTGAAGAATCCGTCGAGCGTTACAGTATTATGCGTTCACTGCGTGCGATTGACCGCGCGGACGTTGTTTTAATACTGATTGACGCGCCCGCGGGAATTACCGAACAGGATAAAAAAATTGCCGGATACGCTCACGACAGCGGCAAAGGTTGCGTTATCGTCGTCAACAAGTGGGATATTTTCCCGAACAAGCACGATAAATCTACGAACAGATTTACTGACGACCTGCGCGAAGAAATCGGATTTTTGCAATACGCGCCGGTTTTATATGCAAGTGCTCTCACAGGTCAAAGAGTGGACAGAGTGACCGAGCTTGTAAAATTCGTCGCTGAACAACAATCAATGAGAATACAAACTTCCGCGCTGAATGAACTGATTCGCGATGCAGTTTCCGTAAATCCGCCGCCGACAAAAAAAGGCAAGCAATTAAATATTTTGTTTATGACGCAGGCGGATATTTGCCCGCCGAAATTTATAATTTTCGTCAACAATCCCGAACTTATGCATTTTTCTTACCTGCGCTTTATAGAAAATCGTCTCCGCGAAAGTTACGGCTTTGAGGGAACTCCGTTAAAATTTATCGTCAGAAAACGCACTGAAGAAGAATAGTGGACAGTGGTTAGTGGACAGCGGATAGGGATTAGAAAAACTGTAACCTGTTCACTATTCACTATTCACTAAATTTTCTTGAAGGAAAAAAAATTTGTCAGTCGAAAATATGCGCGGTTAAATTTCAATTCAATTTAAGATAAAAGGAGTTTTTTTAATGAAACTGAAAATTTTGCCGATACTTTTGATTTTTATGTTAATTCCCTTGAAAACTTTTGCCGACGCGCCTGAAATTTCAAGCGGGCAATCGACTTTTAATTTTTTGAAGGGCTATTATATTCTTAAAGACGACGTTACTTTCACCATGAACAATCGCGGATTTAAAGGCAGTATCCGCGCAGATGAAGCGATTGTCAGTTTGATAACGCAAAAATGTTTGGCGACGGGGAAAGTGACTTTGACGCAGGAAAATATTTCTTTGACGTGCGATAAGGCTTATGCGACTTTCAACGACAAAAATGTTATCGTCGAAGGCAACGTAAAATTCGACAGCAAGGAAAATTTAAAAATCACTGCGGAAAAAGCAACTTACAAATGGGACGAAAGAATTGCGGATTTTTACGGAAAAGTTAAGGTCAAGACCGAAAAAAATTTTGAAATCGATGAAAATTTAAATCCGAACGGAACTTTTGCACACGTCCGCTACAACGTCGAAACAAATAAAATTATTCAGCTGGACAAAAATTTTGACGCGTCAAAAATTATTATCCCCGATTTCGACAGTTGAGCAAAGGAGAAATAATTAAATGGGATTGCGACAAAAATTTTTCTTTTTGGCAATCGTTGCAGGCTTAATCGTGGCAATAATTTCAATCGCGAGTTATTACATTGCTTACACTCACTTAAGCAGGAGCGTTGAGCAGGAAATACAATCTTCGGTGGAAATCGAGCGGCAGACTTTGGAAAACTGGTTACAAGCAAAATTATCTTCCGCAATATCCGCGGCAAATATTATGTCTTCCGTTGATTCAAACGCGAATCTTTCAAAATTGCCGATTCTTTTGAGTACGGGAGTTGATGACGCGGAAATTTTGACAATGGCCGTCGGCAATGAAGACGGCTTTATAATGACTTTTGCGGACGGCGATATAAGTTCAATGCTTGACCCGCGCAATCGTGACTGGTACAAAAATGCGAAAAATGCGGGTGCGCCGATTTTCACGGAAGTTTATAAAGACGCCGTCACGGGCAAGCAAGTTGTTTCAATCGGCGTGCCTTACAAAAATTCCGCCGGAAAATTTCGCGGAGTCATTTGCGAAGATGTTACCCTTGACGTTTTGAACGAGCGGGCGAAAAATATTCATTATCACGGCGAGGGTTACGGCTATATCGTTCAGCGCGACGGAAAAATTTTGGCCGCGTCAAATCCCGAAGAAACTGCGGAATTTGCGAATCAAAGCCAGATTTTAAAAGAACATTTTTCGACGATGACGGCGACGGGTAAAGGTTTTTTTATCGCCGATTCTCAAGTTTTCGGCTACACTGCCATTGAAAGCACGGGCTGGATAATTTTAATTTCCGCGCCGAAGTCGGTTGTTTTCGCGCCGCTTCACGATATGCAGATGAAATTCGGCGGACTTGCACTTTTCGGAATAGCAATTATTTTATTGATGATGTTTGCCTGCGTATATTTTTCAAAACGACTTTTAAATTCAATCAGTCAGTTGCAAAGTCACGCGCAAAAAATTTCTGAAGGGAATTTGAGCGCGGAAGAAATTCAAGTCGATTCCGACGACGAAATGGGAGTACTCGGCGTGGCTTTTAACACGATGAGCCAAAACATTCGCGAACTTATCAAAAAAGCAACTTCAACCGCCGCACAAGTTGCCTCGTCCAGCGAAGAACTTACCGCCGGTGCCGAACAGTCCGCGCAGTCCGCAATGAATGCTTCCGCCGCGGTTCATTCGCTTGTTATGGGGCTTGGCGAGCAGGAGAAAAGTTGCAATGAGGTCAAAAAAATTTCCGACGAAGTTTTTGCGCAGATTGAAGACGTAACGGGGCAAATGGCGCGTGTCCTCGTCGAAACTATACGAACTCAAGAAACTGCACGCGAAGGCGGAAAACTTATGCACAGCGCGGTCGAAAAAATGAACGACATAGAAAGAGATGTTTCGATTGCCGCCGAAGTCGTCAAAAAACTCGGCGACAATTCTCATCAAATCGGCGAAATTATTAACACGATAGCCGCAATTTCAGATCAGACGAATCTTTTGGCGTTAAATGCGGCGATAGAGGCGGCGCGTGCGGGTGAGCAGGGAAAAGGTTTTGCAGTCGTTGCGGAGGAAGTCAGGAAACTTGCCACAGCTTCTCAAGAATCTGCCGAAAAAATTCGCGACTTGATTCAAAATCTGCAGGATAATACAATAGCGGCGGTTGCGGCAATGGATGGCGGCACTGCGGAAGTCAGACAGGGCACGGAAAAAATTCGCGAGGTCGGCTCTCAATTCGACAGTATTTTGGAAATGGTTACAACATCAAAAGAAAATATAGACAAGATGGCTCCGCAGGTTGCCGAAATGTCGAAAGGCGCGGAAAAAATCGTCGAGGCAGTCGAAATGATTGATGAAATTGCCCAGCAGACTTCTTACAACACGCAGTTAATTTCCAAGTCAGCCGAAGAACAATCAGCCACGACAGAAGAAATCGCCGCCGCCTCTCAAATTCTTTCAAATATGGCAGTGGAACTTCAGGAAGCAACAAATAAATTCAATATTTAAACGGACGGTGATTCAATGATTGGAATTGAGGACGAAAAATTTATTCGCGGAAAAATTCCGATGACAAAGCAGGAAATCAGAATTTTGACGCTTGCAAAGGCTAAAATTTGCACGACCGATTTTGTTGTGGACATCGGCGCGGGAACGGGTTCACTTTCGATTGAGGCGGCGAAAATTGCCGAGCACGGTTACGTTTTCGCGATTGATAAAAATCCCGATGCTGTCGATTTAATCACGCGGAACGCAGAAAAATTTTCCGTCGATAATATTGTTATCATAAGCGGCGAGGCTTCGGAAAGTTTGAGGCAAGTTCCGAGAATCGACATTGCGTTAATCGGCGGCAGCGGCGGAAAAATTCGCGAAATTTTGCAGGCCATTGACAATAAATTAAAAATCGGCGGGCGGATTGTGGCGAATTTTATAACAATTCAATCGCTGGCAAATTGCCTCGACTGGCTGAAAACGCGCGATGATTACGATTACGAAATGATTCAGGTACAAATTAACAGATTTAACGTCGTCGGCGGGCTGGATATGGCGCAGGCGTTAAACCCCGTGCACATTTTGACGGCAAAAAAAATCCCGCTCAAACAAGCGGTCAACGTCATAAAATTGCCCGAACAAAAAGTTAAAACTGCTCAAGTCGTCGGCTTAAGGATTGGCAACAGTTAAAAAAATCTCATGGAATAATAATTTCCATGAGACTTTTTTTTATTCGTTTTTAAGAAGTTCAAGAATTTTTTCGACGCAAATTTCTCTGTCAAAATTAAAAATTTCTCCCGTGCGACGAATTTTTATTTCAACAGAATTATTTTCCAAAGTTTTCGGGCTGACAGTCACGCGAATCGGATAGCCGATTAAATCGCAATCTTTAAACTTAACTCCCGCACGCTCCTTTCTGTCGTCCAAAAGAACATCAACGCCAAAATTTTTTAATTCGCTGTAAATTTTTTCCGCGTAATCGAGTTGAGAATTTTCTTTTGCATTGACAGGAACAATCACGACTTCAAACGGCGCAATATTTTTATTCCAGATAATTCCGTCGTCGTCGTTATTTTGCTCAATCGCCGCCGCCATCGTCCGCCCGACTCCGATACCGTAACAGCCCATTTCAAAAAATTTTTCTTTTCCGCTCTCGTCAAGAAAAGTTGCGTTGAGCGATTTGGAATATTTATTTCCGAGCGTAAAAACTTGCCCGACTTCGATGCCGCGCGTCATTTTTAATTTTTTTCCGCAATGAGGACACGGATCGCCTTCCTGAACCATACGAATATCCGCGACAATAATTTTTTCCGCGTCAAAATCTCTTTTCGGCGTGACGTTTATAAAATGCGTGTCAACTTCATTCGCGCCGGCAACTGCGTTATACATTTCCATAACAGTTTGATCGACAACAATTTTCGCGCCGTCTTTTAAACCGATCGGCGACATAAAACCCGCGCAACCTCCGACAGAATTTATTGCAGATTCTTCCGCCATATGCAAATGAAGTGCGCCCGTTGCATTTAAAATTTTTATTTCGTTTACTTCGTGGTCTCCGCGCACAAAAGCCAAAATTAAACTTTCGTCGTCATCTTGAAACGCAACTGCCTTAATAGTTTTTTCAATCGGAACATTTAAGAAATTTTTTACAAGTTCAATCGTGTGACAGTTTGGCGTCAAAACTTTTTCAAGCGGTTTTAATTCTTCTTTTTCGGAAAAAATAATTTTTAATTCCGCTTTCTCATCACTCGCCGCATAATCGCAATTTTCACAAAAAGCAATGGAACTTTCGCCGCTTGGAGCCAAAACCGTAAATTCGTGAGAATGTCCGCCGCCAATCGCTCCGTTATCCGCCTCGACCGCGCGAAATTTCAGACCGCAACGCGAAAAAATATTTGAGTAAGCGTCGTACATTTTTTTGTAAGAAATATTCATTCCGTCAACATCTTTGTCGAAAGAATATAAATCTTTCATGACAAATTCGCGACTGCGCATCAAACCGAATCGCGGACGAATTTCATCGCGATATTTATTTTGAATTTGATAAAGCATCAGCGGAAGTTGTTTATAACTTCTGACTTCGCCTGAAATTAAAGTTGTGACCATTTCTTCATGAGTCGGTCCCAAACAAAATTCTCTGCCGTGACGATCTTTAAGTCTCATCATTTCCGGCCCGTAAACTGCCCAACGCCCGGACTCCTGCCAAATTTCTGCGGGTTGAGTAATCGGCATCATAATTTCTTGACCGCCCGCCGCGTCCATTTCTTCGCGAATAATTTGCATGATTTTTTTCATCGTTCGCCAGGCAAGCGGCAAATAAGTATACATTCCGCCCGCCGCTTTTCTGATAAATCCCGCGCGTAACATAAGTTTGTGGCTCAAAAGTTCGGCTTCTGCGGGAGTTTCTCTCAAAGTCGGCGCATATAAATTCGTTGCTTTCATTTTGTCACCTCAAAAAAAAATTCCAGAGATACTTCACTGAAAAAAATTTTTTTCCTGCAAAAAAAATTTTAGATCAAAATAAAATTTGCGGCGAAGTTAAAAAATCTTGATTCGGAATTTTCGGCACGTCAAATAAAATTCCGCGCAAATTTGTTGCAATTATATCGACTGAAAGATTTTTTTGATACGGCGCGGAAACTTTTTTTAAATGCGATGAAACTTTATTTACAATCGGCAGCGGCGAATTTTGACGGATTTTTTTTAAAATTTTTCGTCCGCGCTCATTGAACGCCAAAACTCTGACAAAATCCGCAGTTTCGATTTCGGAAATTTTTTCTTGCGTCAAATTCAGCAAAAAATATAAAAGCAGTCTTTTTATTCGCGAAGTTTGATAACGGCGACTTGTCATAAAATTTACCAGTTCGGGGAAATTTTTTGCGGACTTTGCCGACTCAAACAGAAGATTTTCGAGACCTTCGCTCATTCCGAAAATTTTTTTTGCGTCGTCGATGTTGCTTGTGAAAATTTTTGAAAGAATCGGGCGAAACAAAAAGTTCTCGCGCACGAGACCGAAATTTTTTTCTTGAATCAGTGCGTCGAGAACTTTTTTATTTACGGAGGCAGAAATTTTTTCCCAATCGGGATTTTTTTCATAAACTGCGCGACGAATTGCGGACGCTGACGAAAAATTTTTTTGCAAAGTCAAATCGTTGTACCCCGCGCCGACTCTTTGAATCAAAATCGGCTCAATATTTTCCGGCAAAGTTCGCAAATATTCGATCGCCAGAATTGTGTTGGGTTGACGCAAAATTTTTTCGTCGAGATTTATTTTTTCGGATAAAATTTTCGTAACCGCCGCCGCGTAAGAAATTCCAGTCGACAATTTTTTTTTCAATTCGTTATGAAAAATTTTTTCATCGAAAATTTTCGCCGCCGACAGAAGTTTTTTCAAGTCCGAAAATTCCGCGCCGAAAATAATTTTATCGACGACTTTTAAATTTTTTAAAATCCGAACTCCTCCGCGTGCAAAATCCTGCGCACTTCTCACCGCCGAAGTAAAAGGCAATTCCAAAATTAAATCGCAACCGCCTTCAACTGCCAGCCTTGCCCGCGTCCATTTGTCCAAAATCGCGGGCGTTCCTCTTTGCGTAAAACTTCCGCTCATCACCGCGATAATTTCTGCGTCGGGAAAAAATTTTTTTACTTCTGAAATTTGAAATTCGTGTCCCGAGTGAAAAGGATTGTACTCCGCGATAATTCCTGCAACCATTTACTAACCCCTAACCACTGTCCACTAATCACTATCCACTATTTCCCCCGCCTCATTGCCTCAAGTTTTGCGAAAACATCTGCGTCGATTCTGTCGCCGACCTCATTGCGCTTGACGGGCAAAGTCACGTTGCCGAGATATTCTTTCTGCAAATGTTTTTTCGCACGTTTGACGGCTCGATAAAATTCCCGCGAAGGATGGCGATAAGCTCCCGCGCCTAAAATCACGGTTTCAATAATCGCATCGGAACTGACGACGTGAACTTCTCGACGTTTGCGAACTTCTTCAAACGCCAGCCGTTCAATGACGTTATCGGCAGTTTCACCGTACCCCGAATAAATCACGCGAAAAATTTTACTGTAAATTTCAACATGTTCATCTTCTTCAGTCTTACCCGCGTCGAAAACGAGAGTTATCTCAAAATTTTCATAGCCGCCGTACTCTGTCAAAAAGCGGATAAGTTTTTCGCGGGCAAGTGAAAGGTCGTCAATATTTATTTCTTCCCAGACGTGAATTAAATTATAGCCGTCAACAATGTAATGAGGTCGCTTTTTCATTTCAGTTCAGAAGGTGCATTTGCCGCGCTTGGTCGTGCAGTCGAGTGATTCTTTCGGATGTCGGCGGGTGCGTGGAGAAAAGTCCCGATAAAAATTTTTTTGTGTTTTCAAGCGGATTTACTATAAACATATGAGCCGTCGCCGAATTTGAATGTTCGAGAGGCGGTGCGTTGAGTGCGTAACGTTCGATTTTCGACAAAGCAGTTGCCAAGTATTCGGGATTTCCGCAAAGTTCTCCGCCGGTTTTATCAGCGTCGTATTCGCGAGACCTGGAAATTGCCATTTGAATCAACATCGCGGCGAGAGGTGCAACAATTATCGTTACAAGAGTGCCGATAATCCCGCCGTTATCGTCGTCCGAACGAGTGCCGAAAATCGCGCCCCACTGAACAATATTGGCAATCATTGAAATAACTCCCGCCATTGCCGCCGCAATCGTCGAAATTAAAATATCTCTGTGCTTAACGTGCGCCATTTCGTGACCGAGTACGCCCGAAATTTCGTTATAGTCGAGAGCGTTCATAATTCCCGTCGTAACTGCAACTGCGGCGTGTGAAGGATTTCTGCCGGTTGCAAAGGCGTTGGGAACAAGCGAGTCGATAATATAAACACGCGGCATGGGCAAATCAGCTTTTTGCGCGAGATTTTTAACAATGTTATAAAGTTGCGGCGCGTCGTTTTCCGAAACTTCGCGAGCATTGTACATACTCAAAACCATCGAATCGCTGAACCAGTAACTGAAAAAATTCATTCCCAGCGAAATTATCAGCATAACAAACGCACCGGTTGACCCGCCGATCGCTCCGCCCACAGCAATCATAACTCCCATAAGCAGAGCCATTAAAATCATCGTTTTAAAAGTATTCATAAAAGCTCCTTTCACTCGCTTTTAGTGGACAGTGAACAGGGTACAGAAATCTATCCCCTACCCACTAAGGTATGATATTCGCCGTTGATTTTTACGTATTCGTAGGAAAAATCGCACGTCCAAACAGTTGCGCTTTCTTCGCCGAGACCGAGTTCAACGTCAATGACGATTTCTTTAGCCGCCATAACTTTTTTGAGCGCGTCCGCGTCATATTTCGCGGCGACGCTGTGAGCGAAAACGGGAATGCCGCCGAATTTTATGACGGTTTTTTCGGGCGCAATTCTGACTCCCGCGTAACCGACCGCACAAATAACCCTGCCCCAGTTCGGATCTTCGCCGAAAAATGCGGTTTTGACGAGCGGAGAATTTGCAACGCTCATGCCGATTTGTTTTGCGTCCGCAAAAGTTTCCGCGCCGCTGACTTGAATTGTCAAAAATTTCGTCGCGCCTTCGCCGTCCGCCGCAATTCTCTTTGCAAGCCCGGTACAAATTTCTTTGAGCGTCGAATAAAATTTTGCGTAATCGGAATTTCTTTCAGTAATTTTTTTATTGCCCGCCGCGCCGTTCGCAAGAACGATGACCATGTCATTCGTACTCATATCGCCGTCAACCGAAACCATGTTGAAAGTAACTTCGTTAATTTCGCTCAAAGCGGTCTGCAAAAGTTTTTGGTCAATATCCGCGTCAGTCGTGATGAAACAAAGCATCGTCGCCATATTCGGGCGAATCATCCCCGAGCCTTTAGCAATCGCGCCGAATTTTATTTCTTTCCCGTCGATTTCAATTTCCGTCGCGCAGGACTTTGAGTAAGTATCAGTCGTGATAATCGCATTTCCCGCGTTGACACTGCCTTCAGTCGAAAGTTCGGCAACGGCGTTTTTAATTCCGACTTCCATTTTATCCATCGGCAAATTTACGCCGATAACGCCTGTTGAAGCAACGATAATGTCATCGGAACGACAATTTAATTCTTTCGCCGCGATTTCCGCCATTTGTTCGGCATCTCTTAAACCCTGCTCACCGGTGCAGGCATTTGCACAGCCCGCATTTGCAACAATCGCATTCGCTGTACCCGTGCCGACGACAATTTTGCTGACGCGAACGGGAGCCGCCGCTACCAAATTTTGCGTGAAAACTCCCGCGACTGCCGCCGTTTTTTCCGTGTGAATGACTGCAACATCAAGATTGCCGCTTTTTTTTATTCCCGCGCGAACGCCCGCCGCCTTAAAGCCTTGCGGATAAGTCACGCCCGCAGTTTTATGTTTTTCACTGAACACTAAAAAACACCTCTCAAATAAATTCCAATAAAAAAATTTTTCGCAAGTATAGCACATAAAAATTAAAAAGTCGAAAATTTTTTGATGTCTTTCATTTTAAGCTGTGCTAAAATAATTTCAGAGGTGATAAAAATGTTGAAAAAAATCGGATTTGTCGGCACGGGGATAATGGGCTCGGCAATGGCGGGGCATTTGATGGACGCGGGATTTAAAGTCAGCGTTTACAACCGCACGAAGTCGAAGGCTCAACCGCTGATTGATCGCGGAGCTGTTTGGTGCGAAACCGTCGGCGAATGTGCAAAAAATCAGGACGTTGTGATTTCTATCGTCGGCTATCCCAAAGACGTTGAACAAATTTATCTCGGTGAAGGCGGAATTATCGCTTCGGCGGATGAGGGAACATATTTGGTCGATATGACAACTTCTTCTCCCGCACTTGCCGAAAAAATTTTTAATGCGGCAAAAGAAAAAAATCTTCACGCAATCGATGCACCCGTAACAGGCGGAGATGTCGGCGCGAAAAATGCGACGCTGGCAATTTTGGTCGGCGGAGAAGAAAAAGATTTTAACGCGCTGAAACCGATTTTTGAAGTTATCGGGAAAAATATTGTCTACGAAGGCACGGCGGGTGCGGGGCAAAAAACTAAGGCGTGCAATCAAATTGCCATTGCCGGAGCCCTCGCGGGAGTGTGTGAGGCGTTCGCTTATGCAAAAAGTTCGGGTCTCGACGTTGAAAAAGTTTATTCGGCGATTTCAACCGGCGCGGCAAGTTCCGTTCAAATGACAGGCGTGGCGCGTAAAGGTCTCGACGGGGATTTTAACCCGGGCTTTATGCTGAAACATTTCGCGAAAGATTTGGCAATCGGTCTGGAAACTTCAGTTAGTTACGGGCAAGCCCTGCCTATTTTGGCGACAGTTCTTCACGAAGTCAGGAAAATGGAGGAAAGCGGTCACGGTGCGGAAGGCACTCAAGCACTTTTAAAATATTACAACGTCATTTGAAAAAAATTTTGCAAAAAAAAATTGCCCGTTTAAGAGCAAAAGTTATTTTAAAAATTTTTCGCAAAGTATTTGCAACATAGTTAAATATTTTGAAGCACGGCGAAAATTTTCAAACTGCAAGGAGGTTTTGACGTTTTCGCGAACCGCGTCGATTAAATCCATCAAGGTCAAAACATCTGTGTCGGAAATATTTTCTGCGGCGCGTCCGCTCAAGATGCCGGATTTTATTTTTTCTCGCGTCAAAAATTTTTTTTCAAGTTCCCGCAAAGTTTCTTCCAGCGCGATTTTTTGAAACTTTTTGAAACGCTCGACCTTTGTCGAGCTTCTTTTTTTTTCAGCCATTGACTTTTTCCGCAATTTTTTCAAGCACGCGAATATCTTGTTCGGTCAAATTTGCGTATTGATCGAGCGTCGCCTTCGTCAAGCCGTTGTAAGCCTCAATTTTTTTCGTCAAGGCGGAAACTTCTTTTCTCATTCCGTCCAACATTTCAGTCAAATTTTCGTTGGTGGAAATAATTTTTTCGCCGACTTCGCTGAATTTTTCGGCGGCATCGACGGTGGAATTTTCCACATTTAAATTTTTCTCGGAAATTTCTTCAAGCATTTTAACAAGCGCGGAGATTTCAGATTTTGAATCGGACAAATTTTGATTCACGTCGTCGAGCAAATTCGTTTTTTCAATAATTTTTTCAGTCGATGCGGAAATTTTTTCAATGTCTTTCGCAAAGGCGGGATTTTTCAAAATCTGCCCGAAAACCTGCATGAGTTTTATCCCGGTCTGCAAAGCGGCTTTATTATTTTCGCCGAGAGTGCAGAGCGTTTCAAGATTTTTCGTAAGACTTTTTGAAACCTTTTGAATTTCGCCGGAAGTTTCGCTAATTTTTTCCGCGACGTTTTGCAAAGATTTTTCGGTCAATTTCGTATTGTCCTCAATATTTTTCAACGCCGCGCCGATTGCCGCATTTGTTTCGGCGATAATTTGAAGGTTGTCGAGTGAGGAAAGTCTGCTTCTCATGCCGTGCAAATTATCTTGAACCGTTTCAGAAATTTCCGAGATTGACCGATTAACCGTCGCCATTGAGCCGGACGAAGAATTTTCGCCGACTTTTTGCCGCAGTTGTTGAAATTGAATTTCTATGCGCTGATGATCTTCCTCCGCCGCCTCCGCCGCTTGAATGAAGGCACTTCGCAAAGAAATTGCCGCGAAGAGCGCACTCACCGCACCGATTCCCCAGCCGATTATATCCCCGACCGCCAAAATTACACCGATTGCCACAAGCGAAAAAAATAACGCGCCCGCGAATCCGTTTGCACTCCCGTTCACTGAATCATTCCTTTATAAAATTCTTTTTTCTTTAAACTCGTTTATGATATTTTTTATCTGTTCCTGATTTTTAACCGTAATATTCCACAACTTATTCTGTTGCTCAATAAGCCTTTCCGCAACGTTCTTGTCACTTTGAATTTCACAAAATTTATCAAAAATCCTTTCCGCCAAATTTTTCGGCTGCTCCTGCAACTCAACCAGCCAATCTGATGAGTCAATATCTTCAAGAAACCACCTCATCTTATCGTGAGAGGAAAGAGAAATAATTTTTGTATTCAAGCCGAAAGGAATCATCTGAGCATGCCCGCGCATCCCCAAGACCAAATCCATCTCGTTATAAAGCTCAAAACACTCGTTCGGAAAATGAAGATAACCTTTGACGTTGTTATATTGAACGCCTGCCTCGTCCAGATATTTGCAAAAAATCATGTCAGACGGGCAATGATTTATGAAGTAAATTTCATACCCTGCCGATTGGATTTTTTTCATTGCTTGTGCTACCTGAGTCAAGATAAATTCCTTATGCTCCCCGAGTCGCCTGTCAATCCTGTCAAATGCCATGTTTATCCCGATTTTTTTGGTCGGAACTTTTTTGGGAAGGTTCGGGATAATTTTTCTGATAACAGTGGTTGTGCAGGGCTGGAAAACAACTTTATCCTTTAAATCGTCTCTCACAAGGGATTGAACTTTTTTCACGCTCCCCGTGTTTCTCAAGCCCACAAACGCCGCCTTTTCCACAATGGCGTTGAGATTGTCAATAAAAAGTTCTGACGGCTCCTGCCCTCTGAAATAATTATAACCGACGCTGTACATAATTATCGGTGGCACAATTTTATTCAAAGTCTCTTTTGGACAAGCCCACTGCCAGCCGGTAATGTTATTTTCATTTGTATCAGGCAGAAACACTCCGCCGCCGCCGATAATTATTCCTTTCGTCGAATTAATTTTATCCAAAATCCAATCTTCAAGTGATTGATGCGTGTGCAGTAAAAAGTAGGAGAAATTTTTTTCGCTCAACTTGTCAAATGTTCGCCTGACACAATACGACAAAACTGTATCGCCGATATTTGAGGAAAACGGAAATGTCACATGCGTCAACATCTCGGAATTTGGATTTTCATTTTTTTCTTGTGCCAGATATTTTCTGAGCTTTGAATGCATTTCCTCAATTTTTTGTAAGGAAGAAAGCACATCAGAATAATAATTTATGCATGTCTTATCGGGCGCAGATTTTTTGTAAATACCCCTCACGTCTTCATCTGCAAATATCTCCTCAAAGCCGTTCCACCTCAAAACTTGCGAAAGCGTATCGCGGCAAAAATGTCTGATATGAGCATTTTGAAGGTAAAGAAGAAAATCCCTCTTGTAATCACCGGCGATGCTGATATTTTTAAATCCGGGCACTTCTATGAAAAGCAGACCTTCATCTGAAAGTAACTGAGAAATAATTTCCAGCTCACTTTTTACATCCATGAAATGTTCAAAAACGTGGTTCAAGATAATTAAATCAAATTTTTCGCCTTTCGCCAACAAATCTTTCGGATGTCCAAATTCCAAGTCAAGTCCTTTTTCGCGACCAAAATTTAAGTAATCTCTATATAAATCAATTCCCTTAACATTTTTGGTCATTCCGCGCGAAATAAGCCCCGCTAAAACTCCGCCTACACCGCAACCGATGTCAAGAATGCTTTGAATTCTACCTGGTAATATCCCTCCCCCCCCCCACGCTGTTAAAAATTCATAGATATCCTCGCCGCCTTTTTTCCGTTTTTCAAAATACTCTTCAGTCGGCGATTCAGTACCGACATAAATTTTACGGCAGATTTTATCGTAAAAAAGGTCATAGCTTTTTTGAGTCATTCGCGGGTTAGTCATCAACAGACCGCACCTCGGGCAAATTTTCGTGGAAACTTCCAGCCCGTAACGGTCTTTTTCGGCGATGGTTATCAATTCTTCATATTTTGCGCCGCATTCGCAATTATATTTTTCAAACTCATAAACGCCGTTTTTTACGTCCTGACGAAAAATATCTATTGCCTGAATTTGAAACGGATTCAACGGCAAAGCAGGTTTTCCGTCATTTTTAAATCTTTCGCTTAACAAAATTTTTTTAGAGTTCGTCACGAAAAAATCAATCCTCCTTCAAAAGTTCCGTTAAAAATTTTAAATTCGTATAATCGTCGATAACTTCCGCCGCGCCGCGTTCCCGCAAAGTTTTTTCGTCCAGCGTTGAAGTTATTCCGATAACTTTGTAAGCCCCCGACCTTTTCGCCGCCTTGATTCCCGAGCGCGAATCTTCAAAAATAATGCAGTCGGAAATTTCCGCGCCGATGACTTCCGCCGCCTTCAAAAAAATATCCGGCGCAGGTTTGCCGGGCAAAGTTCCGTCGTCAAAAACAACGTATTCAATATTAAACCACGCCGAAAGATTTAAATTCTTGAAAAAGAACTTCACATTTTCAAAACCTGCAGCCGTCGCAATCGTGCGGGGAATTTTATTTTTTTTCAGTTCGTCGAGAAAATTTTTCAAGCCGTCAACAAGTTTAAATTCTCCGCTGTCGAGAGCAAGTTTACGATAAATTTTTTCTTTCTCTTCAGTGAGTTCGGCAAGTTCTTCGCTTGAAACTTTTTTTCCGAGATATTCTTCAAGAATTACATCGACGTTTACGCCTTGAATGTGTTTCTGATATTCTTCGTCCGAAATTTCTCTGCCGATTTTTTCCGCAAAAAATTTTCTCCACGCCATCAGGTGAAATTTTTCGTCGAAAACCATTGTGCCGTTAAAATCAAAAATAACTCCCCGCAAATTTCAAACCTCCCGAAAAAGTTTATTTCATTTTGACAAGTTCATATTCTCTTGTGCCGAGTCCGATTTTTTCCGCGTGCTCCAGCGTTTCTTTCCAGTGAACATTCGGGTTGCTGTCCATGAAATGATCGTGGTGATGTTGCCAGTCGGCTTTTGCAAGGTTGTCGGAAAGTTGACTGTTGGGCATGGGCGTTTGTTTTTGAGCCATATCGACGCAAGCCTGATCAATCGCAACGGGGTCGAAAGATGCAAACATTCCCATATCGGGCAGAATCGGCGCATCGTTTTCGCCGTGACAATCGCAGTTCGGGGAAATATCCATCGCCATGTTGATGTGGAAGCAGGGACGATCTTGACAAACTGCCTGCGCATACTCCGCCATTTTTTTATCGAGTTTGTCGCCCGCGTCCCAGTCTTCGTTACTTATCGCGTCGAATGCACAAGCACCGATACAACGCCCGCAACCTTTACAAATGTCGTGGTTGATATGCGCTTTTTTATTTTCGTAAGTAATCGCATTGGAGCCGCATTCTTTCGCACAACGGCGACAGCCGCGACAAAGTTCCTCGTTGACAACGCATTTGCCGGAAGAATGTTGCTCCATTTTTCCCGCACGTGAACCGCTGCCCATTCCGATATTTTTTATCGCGCCGCCGAATCCCGTCATCTCATGCCCTTTGAAGTGCGCAAGACTGATAAAAATATCCGCGTCCATAATCGCGCGACCGATCTTGGCTTTTTCGACGTACTCGCCGTTTTTGACGGGAACTTCTGCCTCATCAGTGCCGCGAAGTCCGTCAGCGATAATAATTTGACAACCCGTCGTAGTCGTGTTAAAGCCGTTGAAATTCGCGCAGTCCATATGCTCAAGCGCGTGTTTTCGACTGCCGGGGTAAAGAGTGTTGCAGTCAGTGATAAAAGGATAACCGCCCTGCTCACGGACGAGATCCGCTATAACTTTCACGTACTGCGGACGAATGAAAGCCATATTTCCGAGTTCGCCGAAGTGCATTTTTATCGCGACAAATTTTCCTTCCATTTCGATTTTTTTGAAACCGGCTTTAATGCAAAGATTTTTCAACTTGTCCAAAAGGCTCGTCCCGACCTCAACGCGAAAATCAGTGAAATAAACTTTCGATTTTTCCATGATAAAACTTCCTCCAAAAAAAATAATCACGCTTAGTAGTGGGTAGTGGACAGTGGGTAGGGAACAGCTGTCCCCTGTTCACTGTAACCTGTACCCTAAAATTCTTCGTTGGCAAGAATTTTTGAATAGATATAACCTTCTCTCACCCCCGAATCACTGAAAATTATGCTCAAACTGCCGAAACGTTTTGCAAGCACGTCGGCGATAACAAGACCGGGCATAAAAGTATGCATCCTCTCGGGAACTGTTCGCATAAGCAAAATTTTATCCGGCACAATCAGTTCGTTGTCGCGCAAAAATCTTTTTAAAATATTTTGCATTCTGTGAACTTCCATGCGCATATTTTTTCTCGGCAAACCGTACATTGCGTTATAAAGAGCCATCGCGCCTTTAAAAGTTCCGCCGATACCGCAAATTTGCGCATGCGAAACGAATTTAAACTCTTTAACCGCGCTGACAGTTGCCTCCGCCTCCGCGTACATTTCCTCAAGCTCCGACGCACTGGGCAAAACATGCCCGCCGCTGTAACGAGTGTGAAAAGCAAGCGAACCTATCGGCAGACTGACTTTAACTTTAATTTGCCTGTCGACGAAATAGACAATTTCCGTACTTCCGCCGCCGATGTCGATTAAAAGTCCCTTGTCCTCGATTAAATCATGAGTCGCGCCGATAAAATCAAACGTCGCCTCGTCGTCACCGCTCATAATATTTATATTCGTGCGAGTTCTGTAAGAAATTTCCCGCACGGCATCAACCCCGTTTATTGCGTTGCGAATTGCCGCAGTAGTAAATGCAGTCACGCGATGAATATCAAGTTCATTCAAAAAATTTCGGTATTCGCCGATAATCTCAACGACTTTATCAATTCCCGCCTTTTGAAGTATGCCGTCCCTGACATAAGACGCAAGCCCGACCGTGTGTTTCCTTTTCATCTGCATTTCGACGCGGTCGCCGTCAATTTCATAGACTGCCATTCTGATCGTATTTGAGCCTATGTCAATCATCGCGTAAAGCATTTTCTCACTCCTTCGCAACTTTAAAATATTTGATAAAAAAACTCCTTCCTAAAAATGAACTTTTGAATTTAATGCGTTTGCATGTTGTTTTGCGAAAAATTCTTCCAGTGAATCCAAAATTTGTTCGCGCGGCAAATTTTTTAACAGATAGCCTTCGGGCTTCAATCCGACGACTTTTAGGACGCTTTCACGGTCACCCTTGCCCGTCAAAAACATTACCGGCACATGATCGACTTTCGTTTCCGAGCGAATCATTTCCAAAACCTGCGGGCCTGAAGTTACGGGCATTTCGTAATCTAGTAAAATTAAATCCGGTCTGTTGTCCGCAAGGTACATCAACGCCTGCATTCCGCTTGTAACGATTGTCACGCGGTAATCCGAATCCAGCCAACCTTTCATCATTTTTAAAAAAGTCGGGTCGTCGTCCACGAGTAAAATACTTTTCTGCGCTTCTTTTTCGTCGACGGTATGCACCAATTTTTGAACTTCCGCAATAAGTTTTTTCAAGTCGACGGGTCTTTCAAATTTTTCCGTAATCGCCGCCGCAGGTATGGTATTTTCGACAAAGGACAATTCGTCCAAATTTCCAAGCAAGAGCAGAAATTTTTCTTCTTCAAGGCAAACATCTTTCAAGTAAACCAAAACTTCGGGGCTGTCTTCGACGAATTTGCCGAGATAAAAAACGAAAATTGAAATATCGTCTTTTTTCGCCGAAATTTCTTCCACGACGGGGTCAACGCGAACAACCTCATAACCCGCGCTTTCAAGTTTTTTCTGTATCGAATTGCCCATGAAAGAAACGCCCTGACTGATAAATAAAATCTGTGTTCTCATTCAATCACTCCTTCGTGATTTTTTTTATTTTGC
>CAJOCT010000070.1 GCA_905236725.1 uncultured Selenomonadaceae bacterium
GACGAAGAATTTACTCCTCCCGATAAACCTTACGAAAAAGACAAATTCACTAAAGTTTTGTTGCATTTCGGCAAGAAAAATTCTAATTCGTAATTTATTCTATCGCTATAGAATGGAGATGATAAAATGGCATCTGCTTTAAGTAAGATAAAAAAATTTATGAAAACTTTGGATAATACAAATTCCTCCGGCACGGCGGCTTTGAGCGAAGCGGTTAAAGCCGTTTCAAAATTTACGAGTTGGCCGCAACTTATTACGACGATGGTGAAAGATTGCGCGTCATACGGCGGAAACGGTACTGCTTTTCTGAAAAATATGTGCGGAATTGTTTTGAGTAACAGTGACACCGGCGCAATTACAGGCAAAGATGCGGGCGGTTCAACTACCAAAACTGCGGCAAGCGTTGTTCCCGAAAGCGGAAGTTGGAAATATCCCAAAAAAACTTCATTTAAAATACAAGGGCTGACGGTTAATGTTCCGAAAAAAAGTTCGCTGAGCAGTGCCGAAAAATATATTGTCGGCGGGCTTTATTCATGGTGGATAAAATCTTCTTTGACTTTGATAAAAAATTCTTACGGCATGACGTTCAAAGAAAAAGGCACGACTGTAAAAGAAATTGACGTGAGTTTTTACAGCAAGCAAGATAATCAAGTCGCTTACGTCACCTATGGCAACAGTCAAAAAACTTCTGCGCTCAACCTGAAAATTAACTCGTATTATTTGAGCGATATAAATCAAGGCAATTCAAACGGCGTTGCGTCCGCGCTGTTGACTTATTTCGACAGAACTGTTGCCCACGAAATGGTTCACGCGGTTATGTCTGCCAACGTCGATTATTTCAGCCAATTGCCGACTTCGTTTAAAGAAGGCAGCGCGGAACTTGTTCACGGAATCGATGACAAACGGCAATCGGATATAGAAACTCTTGCAAATAATTCTGCAAGTCTCAAATCTGCTGTATACGGCAGTTCGGGCAATCCTTATGCGGCGGGATATATTGCTCTTAGATATTTGGCGAAACAGGCTTCAATAAATCGAAATCCTTCCGTCTCGGCGAATATAAATTCTATCGCTATAGAATGTTTGAACGAAGAAAATAATTTTGTCGCGCAAGACTCTTTAAGCTCTATTTTTCCGGAAAAATCTTTGTCGGACGATTTAAATTTTTATCAACCGTCCAAAGCTGATTCCCTCATTCAACTTGCAAGCTCAACTGCTTTTGAAAATGCATAAAGAAAAAGGTTTTGCGACGCTGGAAATAATTTTGGTAATGCTGATAATTTCCGCGCTTGCCGGGGTTATTCTGCCGAAAATGGCGAAAATTGTTGACGTTGCAACTTTGGATTACGAAGTAAAAAAATTTCGAAGTGAATTTTTATTTGCACGATCTTTAGGCCGTTCCGCAAGTTATGAACCGTCAATTTTTTTACCGTCACCGATTTCAAAAGGCAATCAAATAACTTTTAAGACAGAAGGAACAAATTATAGAATCGAGCAAAGCGGCAATTTAATTCGCGAAAAAAATTTTCTGCCGACCGAATTTAAAATTTTAGTTCCGAATAATTTGCGAGAAATCAAATTTAATTCTGCGGGAAAAGTTATTGGCGGAAAAACAGGAACATATACTTTTACTTCGTCGCTTGGCAAAAAACGCAATTTAGTTTTGGACAGCGTGGGCAGATTGCAAATTGATGAAAATAATTGATATGAGAAAATTTTTTAACGAGCGCGGCTTTATGTTGATAAGCGTAATTTTTTTGCTGATGATTACTTCATTTGCCGCGCTGATTCTCATGAACGGCGCAAAAAAAATTGCCAATCAAAATTCGGCGTTGAGAATTATCGCGTTGCATTTGGCAGAAGAGCAATTCGCGGAAATTGAAAGTCGTGCGGCAAAAGGTGAATCTTTGCAAAATTTTTCATTTCTCGGAGATCCGAACGACCTAAAAAATTATTATTACAGTGGAGAGAAAGATAATCCCGCGGTCAAGCCGATAATTTTTGACGTGACGACTTCGGTTAAACCTGATTCGCGCGTCGAAGTTAAAGTTGAATGGAATTTGAACGGCGAAAAATATTCTATCGCTATAGAAAAACTGATTTACACAACAAATTAAAATGTTTACGAAAATAAAAAATCAACGCGGCTTTGTGTTCGTGGAATTTGTAATTGCTCTGCCACTTTTCGTCCTGCTGATTTACGCGCTTGCACAGATGATAATGCAAATTTCGTCGCATTTAAGCCACGAACAAGCCGCCGATTACGCTTTGGAAAACGAAGCGCATGAAATTTTGGAGCAAATTACGCGGGATGCACGGGCGGCATGTTATGCAGAAGTTCGTAAAGCCGTCGGCAATGAAGAAATTTATGAAATATTTTTTGTTTATAGAGTCGTGGGTAATAATCTTTCAAAAGATTATTTTAAAAATAAATCTTACAACAGCAATACTCGTGACATCGTGAATTTATATTATACTCATCGCTACACGGTCGGCGCGACGGAAGGTCACGGCTATCAAATTTATGCGGAGCGTTTGCGGGACGGACCGAAACGAAATCCGATAAGCGGCGGAAATTTTTTGGCTGATACGGTTGTTACCGAATTAAAATTTTCTCAACCTTCCGAAAAAGTTTTGCACATCACATTGGAATTGCAGGTTGCAGAAAAAAATATCGACAGAAAATTTAAAATCAACACTTCGGTTTTTATGCCGTCTTGCGAAAAAATTGACGGGATTTGAATTTAAAATGAATGAACGCGGATTTTTTTCAATCGTCGGACTTTGTTTATTGCTGGTGATAACTTTGTCGATAATGGCGATTCAAGAAACTGAAAAAAATTATTCTTATCTTGCGTCGGATTTTCAAGAAGAATTTGAACTTCAAAGCATTGCGGAAAGAGGATTATTTGAGGCTGCGAAAAAAATTCAAAATAATCCCGCATTAGTGCCGGACGCGCCTGAAATGTACGCCAACAGGCGCGAGAGACAATATCCTGTTTCAGTAAGTCAACCTTCAAAAGCTGACAGATTTAAAAATATTTCGGTTGAAGTTTACGGAGAAAACGGAAATATTCACAGCGAAGACAGCCCGGCTGTCACTGATGATATTTCAAAAATTGTTTCGGATTTATACGGCAAAGAAGATGAAAGAGGAATTATTTTGATAAGCGTGGCGAGCGGTGAAAATAATGCGGGCGTGAAAAAATTTCGTCGCGCTCTTGCTTACATTTTGAAAAAAGACGACTACAAAAAAATTTACTTTATGGACACTCTTTTAAGCGGCAAATAAGACGGCAGGAAAAAAAAACTCTGTGCAGAATATAGCCCGAAAAATACGGCTATTTTTTTTTGACGAAAGGCGGGAGGACGTGGACACGCAGGAAAATTTGGGCGCGGAAGAATCGCCGACGGAAGTCGATTTAAGCGAACTTGTCGAAATGATAAACGAAATTTCGGAGCGACAAGAAAAAAATTCCAGGCAACTTACGCAGGTTTTGCGCGAAAATGTAAATTTTCAAAACCAAGTGCGGCAGGGAATGTACGATGAACTTGAAAATTTAAAAGAAACTCAGCGCGGCGAACAATTCACGCCGATTTTAAAAGCAATCGCGGCGGTTTGCGTGGAGTATCGTTCACTTTTAAACGACGATTCAATCTCAAAAAAAGGTCGACGAACTCTGCAACTTTTGTTCGACGAACTGGAAGATATTTTGTCCGAATACGACGCGGAAGTTTTTCGCTCAAGGAAAGGCGAGCCGAGAAAACCTCTGCTGACAAAAATTATTAACACAATTTCGACGGACGATCAAAATTTGCACAACACGATTGCAAAAAGTCGACGCGCGGGAGTCATTCGCAACGGTCGCCCGCTCTATCGCGAATTTGTCGACGTTTATGTTTTTGACGCAACTCTCACCACAAATAAACACAAGTCCGAATTTGCGCGGACTGATTGAAAGGAAGAAATTTTTATGAGCACTTACGGAATAGATTTGGGGACGACTTACTCTTGCATTGCGCGGCTGGACTCAAACGGCAATCCCGAAGTTATCCGCAACAACGAGGACGACTCGAACACGGTCGCTTCGGTTGTTTTTTTTGAGAACGAAAATAACGTTGTCGTCGGGCAGGCGGCGAAAGAAAATATCGAAACTGACGGCGATCGCGTCGTTCAGTTCGTCAAACGTGAAATCGGTAAACTTCCCCCGCGAACTTATGAATTTGACGGAAAAACTTATACGCCCGTCGAAATTTCCGCACTGATTTTAACGCGGTTGAAAAATCTTGTCGAAAGTCAAGGCGGCACGATTACCGATGTTGTTATCACCGTGCCCGCGTACTTCGGACTTGAGGAGAGAAGTGCAACTAAACAGGCGGGTGAACTTGCCGGCTTTAACGTTTTGAGTTTGATTAACGAACCGACTGCGGCGGCGTTGAGTTATTGCGCCCGTCAATTCCAGGAAGACAGAACTATTTTGGTTTACGATCTCGGCGGCGGAACTTTCGACGTGACTGTTGTTAAAATGTCGATGACGCAGAACGATTCCGGCAAGGACGTTCAAAAAATTAACGTGCTTGCAACCGGCGGCGATGACAGGCTCGGCGGCAAGGATTGGGACGACAAACTTTTTGAGCATATTTTACACGCCTGTTGCGATGAAAGCGGCTTGACTCCCGAAGAAATTGAAGCTGAAACTCGGCAGGATATTCGCGGCAAGGTTGAAGAGGCTAAAAGAAAACTTAGCAAAAAACAGTCCGCGAAAGTAAGAATTGACGTAAACGGCTCGCGCACGGAAATCGTTATCACCCGCGCGGATTTTGAGCGAATGACTTCGGATAAAGTTGCGCAAACGATGAACTTTGTCGAGTCGACTTTACAAAAAGTTCCCGACGCGGTTATCGATACAGTTCTTTTGGTTGGCGGCTCAACTTACATGCCGATGATAAAAAATGCAGTCGAGGAAAAATTTCCCGGCAAAGTTCAACAGCACGACCCCGATCAAGCAGTTGCAAAGGGCGCGGCGATTTATGCCAGCATGCTCGTCGTCGAAGAAGGCAGTTCGACTTCAAGCGGCGAAACTTCTGCGGAAACTTCAAACGGCGAACTTTCACCCGCTCAAAGTGATCACGCAGAACAGCTCACGGCGAAATTTGCGGTTGAAGACCAAACTCCGCGCTCATTCGGTCCCGGCGTTATGGATATGAAAGCCAGTAAACCGAAATATGTTTTGGAAAATTTCATAAAAATCGGGGAAAAAATGCCCGCCGTCTTCTCAAAAACTTATTATCCGATGGAAAATAATCAGGAACGAGTAAGACTTCGCGCCTTTGAAAATATGTCAACCGATGATGTTGTTATTCCTTGCGTTGACGAGGACGGAAATCCTCAAGCCACTGATCCCGCGCATAATGTAAAACTTTTGGGCGAATTGATTGTCAACCTTCCCGAAAATACTTCACGAGATACGCCGATAAACGTTACTTTCAAAGTCGATGCGTCGGGCGTTCACGTCGAGGCAGTCAACACGATTACCGGCGAAGTTTTTGAAACTTTCCTGCGCACGGAATCCGATATTGACGTGGAAAAATCCGCCGTTCATCAGCTTAGAATTTCTTCCGACTGATTTATTCTATCGCTATAGAATAGGTGTTTGTATGGAAAATAAAGTTGACGGGAAATTTTATTGGCAACTCTTCAAATCAACTTTTATAATCAGCATGTTCACGGTTGGCGGCGGTTACGTGATAATTCCTCTTCTCAAGGCAAAATACGTCGATGAATTTCATTGGATAAGCGACGAAGAAACTTTGAACATGGTGGCAATCGCGCAGTCAACGCCTGGAATTATGGCAGTCAATACCGCAATAATGCTCGGCTACAGAATGGCGGGAGTTTTCGGCGCACTGACCGGAATGTTTGCAACGGTTTTGCCGCCGCTGATAATAATTACAATCGTCGCAAGTTTTTACGACTTGGTCGCGCATAACGAAACGGTTCAGTTGATTTTAAAAGGTATGCAATGCGGAGCAACCGCGCTTTTACTCAATGTCGCGATAGATTTGCTGATAAAACAATTCAAAAAAAAATACGTCCTGCCGATTCTGATAATCGTCGGGACGTTCATCGCAAATATTTTTTTCAACGTGAATATAATGATTTTAGTCGCGATTGACGGGATAATCGGCTTTTTCCTCCTGCGCGATAAAAAATATTCTTAGCCGCTAATCGCCTTTCGCTTCATCACGTAATTCCACAAAGTCACGATAACCGTTGCGCCAAGTTTGGCAATCATGTAGTGCAACAAAATTATTTCGACAAAAAAATACATACAAATTTGATTCAATCCGAGACCGACGACACTTGAGCCGATAAAAATTGTCGCCTGTTTCGGAGTTTGTTTTTTTGCGCCCTTGAATACATAAACGACGCACAACCAATAATTAAAAATTACCGACGCGGTGAAAGAAATTGCCGCCGAATATAAATAATGTACGCCGAAAAAATCCGTCAATCCGTACAAAATTCCGCAATCGACAATTAAACTCAACCCGCCGACTATGCAAAAGCGGACAATTTCCATAAATCTGTCTTTTTTCATTATTCACAACCTATTCTATAGCGATAGAATCATTTCAGCAGATGCGCGGAACCAAATTTCCGACCGGCATATCAACGATTCTGATTCCGCCGATTGAAGTTTTCAAGCCGACTTTTCCCGAAAAATTTTCCGTAACTTCTCCGATAATCGCCGCATTTTTGCCGTAAGGATTTTTTTTCATCACGTTCAAAACTTTTTCTGCCGAATTTTCGGGGACGACGGCAATAATTTTTCCTTCGTTTGCAAGTTCAAGAGCGTCAAAGCCCAAAATATCGCAAACGCCTTGAACTTCTTCGCGAATCGGAATTTTATTTTCTTCAAGCAAAATTCCAAATTCTTCAGTGACAATTTCATTCAAAACCGCCGCAATCCCTCCGCGCGTTGCGTCTCTCAACATCGCAATATTTTTTTCAACGCTCAATATTTCAAAAATCATTTTATTCAGTGGCGCACAGTCCGACTTCAAAGTTTCGGGAATTTCCAAACCGTGACGCTCGGATAAAATTGTTACGGAATGGTCGCCAATCGTGCCGGAAATCAAAACTTTCATTCCCGCACGAATTTTTTTTACCGAAATGTCAACGCCTTCGATAATTTCGCCAATTCCCGCCGTGTTGATAAAAATTCCGTCCGCGTGACCTTTTTCGACAACTTTTGTGTCGCCCGTGACAATTTTCACGCCCGCTTCACTCGCCGCCGCACTCATCGACTCAATAATTTTTTTCAGGTCATCTAAGTCAAAACCTTCCTCGATAATCACGCCGACAGACAAAAATTTTGGAATCGCGCCGCAAACTGCCAAATCGTTCACCGTACCGCAAATTGAAAGTTTTCCGATGTCTCCGCCGTGAAAAAAAATCGGTCGCACAACATAACTGTCAGTCGTCATTGCAAGCCGCCCGATTTTCGCGCCGTCGTGAAGTTCGCTTAAAAATTCGTTGTTGAACTTCGGTAAAATAATTTCCTTGATTAAATCCGCAGAAAATTTTCCGCCCGCACCGTGCGCCAAAGTAATTTTCTTCATAAAAAATTCCTCTCAAAAAAAATAGCCCGAAGGCATAAAAAAATTTTTTTCAAACTTCCAAAGGATCCGCTCCGTATTTATTGACTCCTCTGGTTCCCCGAAAGCAAAACAGATAAATTTCCAAAAACAGGTTTAAAATCGGAATCAGTGCCAAAAGAAAAAACCAGCCGCTTCTGTTTAAATCGTGCAACCTGCGAATCGCGCACATGATTGAGCCGGCGGTAAACGGCACCGTTACAATCAGCGATAAAATGTAAAGTAACGTACTTTCAGGGTCGCCTGTTAAAAAAACAACCACAAATGAAACCATGAAGTTCAAAAAAGCTGATGCAAACAACAAACCAAAAAAATATTTCAAATAAGGAAGACGATTGAGCCGTCCCTGTGTCGTAAAAATTTCTTCAAGCATAAAAAACCTCCGAATAAAAATTTTTTTCACGGACGGGCTGATTATATCACAAATTTATTTTTGGGCAAGTTTGTACTTGAACCAAGCGGCGCAAACTCCTTCGACTGAAACCATGCAAGGTCCGACGGCATGCAAAGGCTGACAATTTTTTCCGAACAGAGGACATTCCGGCGGCGAAATTATTCCGCGCAAAACTTCACCGCATCTGCAAGCAGTTTTTTTGGAAATTTTTTCTACTTCGACGGGCAAAATTTTTTCAATGTCGAAATCAGAAAATTCTTCGCGAACTTTTAAGCCGGAATTTTTTATTTCGCCAAGCCCGCGCCAATTCACATCGACAGTTTCATAAACTTGAGACAAAATTTTTTGCGCGGAAATATTTCCTTCGGGCTTGACGACGCTTTTATATTCGTTGGCAACTTCCGCGCTATTTTCGTCAATTTGCTTGAGTAAATTCAAAATCGCCAAGAGAATTTCTTCAGCCTCAAAGCCCGTAGCCACGCTCGGAATTGTATAATCGCTCGACAGGAAATTAAAAATTTTTGTGCCTGTAACGACCGCAACGTGTCCGGGCAATAAAAACCCGTCGACTTTGACCGCAGGATCATTCAAAAGCATTTTCAGCGCAGGCGGAACCAATTTTTGCGCGGACAAAAAAAATAAATTTTTCACGCCGGAATTTTTCGCCGCCAAAATCGTTGCCGCCGCAGTCGGTGCAGTCGTTTCAAAGCCCACCGCCAAAAAAATTATTTTCTTGTCGGGATTTTCTGCCGCGATTTTTAAACAGTCAAGAGGCGAATAAATTATTTTTATATTTGCGCCCTCTGCTTGAACTTCAGCCAAATTCTCTTGACTGCCGGGCACTTTTAACATATCGCCGAAAGTCGCAATTATCACGTCAGATTTTTTTGCATAAGCGATTGACTTGTCGATAAATTCGTCGTCAGTGACGCAGACGGGACAACCCGGCCCCGAAACCAATTCAATATTCGGCGGCAAAATTTGACGAATACCCGCGCGAAAAATCGAAACCGTATGTGTTCCGCAAACTTCCATAAAACGCAAATTTTTTTTTCCTTCTGCAAGTTCAAAAATTTTTTTTATAACAGACATAAACAGAACTCCCAAATTTTTTTCAAAACTTTTTCACCGAAAAAAAATAATTTCCTGCAAAAAAAATCCTTCGCATTGAAGGATAATTTTTTTATTTGTTCGCGGCTTGTCGATACGCCGAAATTTTTTCTTCGCTGTACTTCACTACGTCCGCGATTATTATTTTTTGCACCGCCGTTATAAATTTTTCCATAAACTCATAATCAATTTCGCCGT
>CAJOCT010000071.1 GCA_905236725.1 uncultured Selenomonadaceae bacterium
ATACGCGCTTAATGCAGACATCAATGCCGCGATTAACATTGCTAATCGCGGGGCTGTAGTCAGTCAGCCGTACGCGGTGGCTTAGGCTAACTGCAAGCCTCCGCATTTAGGCGTGGGGTTACTGACGGTGTAATTTTTTCGATAGTCGGTCTTTTAAAATGCAAAATATTGAAACTTACTTTTCTTTGAGCCGCCAAAGAAAAGTAAGCAAAAGAAAGCTCGTCCGCTTCGTTCGCGTCACGCTCACTAGGCGGACAATGGCGCACATCCGTGTGCGCCGGGGTTAAAGATGTAATTTATGAATACTGTTTTTTTAGAAAAAAATTTTTATCGAAGGAGTTTTTAAATTGAAAAAAATTCGTACACGTTTCGCGCCCAGTCCGACAGGTTACATGCACATCGGAAATTTGAGAACCGCGCTTTATGCGTACCTTTTCGCGAAGTCTCAAGGCGGAGATTTTATTTTGCGAATCGAAGACACCGACCGCACCCGTTATGTTGCCGACGCGGTGGAGTTTATAGAAAATACTTTGGCGGCGGCGAAAATCATTCCCGACGAGGGACCGCATCACGGCGGAAATTTCGCGCCTTACGTTCAAAGCGAGCGCGCGGAAATTTACAAAAAATATGCCGAAGAGCTTGTCGAAAAAAATTTTGCTTATTACGAAGAATCCGAAAACGGCGTTGCCATTCGACAAAAAATGCCCAAGACCGGCGAAACAACTTTTTTTGACGTTCTGCACGGAAATATCACCATTTCAAATTCTGAACTTGAAGATCAAATTTTGTTGAAGAGCGACGGGATGCCGACTTATAATTTCGCTAACGTCATCGACGACCATTTGATGGAGATTTCTCACATAATTCGCGGCACGGAATTTATCACGTCAACGCCGAAACATGTTTTGCTTTATAAAAATTTCGGCTGGGAAATTCCGACTTTCATTCACCTTGCTCCGGTTATGGGAAAAGCCGAAGACGGCACGATTTCAAAATTAAGCAAACGGCACGGCGCGACGAGTTTCAACGATTTAATTGAGGCGGGTTATCTTCCGGAAGCGATTACAAATTATGTTGCGTTGTTGGGCTGGAATCCGAAGACGAATCAAGAAATTTTTTCCATGTCCGAACTGATTGAAAAATTTTCTCTCGAAGGTTTGAGCAAATCGCCCGCAGTTTTCGATTATGACAAACTCGACTGGATGAGCGGAGAATATTTTAAAAATATGAGTGACGAAGATTTTGCAAAAGTTGCCGAAAAATATTTTTCCGAAATTAGCGACGATAAAAAAGTTTATCTCGCAAGCCTGATTAAAACTCGCGTGAAAAAACTTTCCGAAATTCCCGACATGATAAAGTTTTTAAAAATTCTGCCCGATTTTGACATTGAACTTTTCACAAACAAAAGAAATAAAATTACGCCCGAAAAATCTGCGGAAATTATTTCTGCGGCGGTTGAAATGCTTGAAAAAATTTCCGATTGGAGTTTTGAAAATCTCGAAAAAAATATTTCTTCATTCATTGAAAAAAGCGGATTGAAAACAGGAACTGTTATGTGGCCTTTGAGAATTGCGCTGGCAATGCAAAAAGTTACGCCCGGCGGAGTTACGGAAATTTTATATTTGCTCGGCAAAAAAATTTCTCTCGAACGTTTAAATTCCGCGCTTGAAAAATTAAATTAGTTTGACACGGCAAAAAAAATTAAGACCTCCGAAAAATTTTTTCAGAGGTCTGATTTTTTTTTGAGAAAATAATTTTATTTCGTCGTGAAAGTAAGCAAATTATTTTCTTGCGTGAGATTTTCAAAATTCTGCGTTGTAAGTTTATAATCGGTCGCCGTCAATTTATTTTCGACGATCGAAGAAAGATTATCCGCCGTCGCAAAATTATTTTCCGCAAAAAGTTCGGCGATATTGTAACTCTTCGTAGAGGTTTTGCCATTTGCGTTAGTGACGGTAATTTTTTTGCCCTTACCGTTTTTGACGGTCAAAGTTCCGCTGCCGATTTTGAAAATAACGTCCTTGCCGCTGTAAGAAGTTCTGCTGATTGAGCCGGAAGTGATTCTGATTTTGTCGCCGGAAGAATAATCAGTGATAACATCTTTGCCGCCGCCGGAAGCGTACAGGAAAGTATCATTGCCTTTTCCGCCCGTCAAGGTGTCGTTACCTGCTCCGCCGTTCAAAGTATCGTTACCCGTGCCGCCGAGCAAGGTATCATTGCCTTTTCCGCCTGACAAACTGTCGTTGCCTGCGTCGCCTGACAGATAATCATTGCCCGCATCACCGCTCAAGGTATCAGCTTCACTTCCTCCGAGCAAACTGTCATTTCCTGCGCCGCCGAAGAGTTTATCCTTGCCCGTGCCGCCGAGTAAGGTATCTTTTCCTGTACCGCCTGATAAACTGTCGTTGCCTGCGTCGCCTGACAGATAATCGTTGCCTGTATCACCGCTCAAGGTATCGGCTTCGCTTCCTCCAATCAAGCTGTCGTCATTTGCGCCGCCGAAGAGTTTATCCTTGCCCGTGCCGCCGAGTAAGGTATCTGCACCGCTTCCGCCGGACAAGCTGTCGTTACCGTTGCCACCGTTTAAGTAATCATCACCTGAACCGCCGAATAAAGTGTCTGAACCGTCTCCGCCCAAGAGTGAATCTTCTCCCGCGTCGCCGCTCAAATAATCATTACCCAAATCGCCGCTAAGTGTATCGTCGCCTTCACCGCCGTACAGATAATCTTTTCCTTCACCGCCGGACAAATAATCACTGCCGCCGTTTCCTATAACTGTATCCGCATCAATTCCGCCCGTCAAAGTATCGTCGCTTTCAGAACCCTGCAGGGTAACGGCATCTCCGATATTTGTTAATTTTCCCGAATCGGACAAAATAAATTCGTAGCCGCCTCCGTCTATCGACGCTCCTCCCGCGCCGATAATACTTGAAGCTATCGTTACTTTTCCGTCGCTCAAATTTAATCCGCTAATTTCCCCGTCTTTGGCGGAAAGTTTTTTCTTCAAGCCGCTGATTTCGATGAGTTTTTCAGCTTCAGTTCCTTCGCTGTAAGTTATGTATTTTCCGTCATGTGTCATAGAATAACCTGCGGAAGAGCTTTCTGAACTATACGTTGCAGTTGTGCCGTCAACAGACCAACCGGCCGCAACGGTTTCAAAAGTAGCAACATCATCGCCGAATGCAAAATGATATCCCTCAGAAATTGACATCTCACCTGTTCCGAGTGCGCGAGCCGCTAACGTGACGGTTCTATCTTCCAAAGAAACAGAAATATCGCTGACGTCGGCATCTTCGCTCAATCCTTCCACAGTTATGAGAGTTTCAGTTGATGTACCGTAAGTTGCCGTCGTTCCGTCAATAGTCCAAACGGGTTCTTCTTCTGCCGATATAACAGTACTTGTTCCGTCAGCGAGTTTCAATGAAAGTTCAGAGCCTGCAACGCCTTGCAAAGTTATATTTTGCGTGCCGACCGAAATAATAAAGTCATCGCCGTTGAGAGAAGTTTTAGAAATTTCTCCGTCCGTGATGTAAAGTGTATCATCTGCACTAAATCCGACAATCGTATCTGCGCCGTCGCCTTCGGAGTACTCAATCACGTTATTTTTCGCATATGTCGCCAAATTTATTACGTCGTTGCCCGCACCGGCAATTATCGTGGAATCTTTTCCGTATCCTTCTGCATAAATCGAGTCGTCGCCGTCACCGCCTGATATTAAAATATCATTTCCTTTGAAGTGTATCACGTCGCCGTCATCGCCGCCGTTAAGTTCAGTATGATTTCCGTAAGCGTAAACGGTATTTTTTCCCTCGCCGACCGTTATCTTGTTATTACTTCCATTTACACTTACATAATTATCGCCATCGCCGAGGTTAAGAACGGAATTTGCAACGCGCCCTTCGATTGTATCGTTACCGTTGCCGCCTTCGACTGTGTTATTGGACTTTTTGTTAAAGAAAGGAAAATCTTCATAATAACCTTCGGGGTAAGAATCGGTATCAGAGTCTCCGTCAGCGTCGGCATCAACATCTGTATCTGATTCAAACAAAAAGTAATCGTCGCCGTCTCCGCCGTCAAGGAAGGAGTCAGTACCTGAACTTCTCAAAGTATCATTGCCTTCGCCCGCGCTGATTGTATTTTTTGAACCGGATTCGCTGTGAATAAAATCGTTGCCTTCGCCCGCGTCGATACTAACACTTGAACCGCCACCGTTGTAAACAGTATCGTTGCCTTCGCCCGTGTCGATAATAACACTTGAACTGCCACCGCTGTAAACAGTGTCGTTGCCCGCGCCTGCTTCGATATTAACATTTGAACTGTAAGAGTTTTGAATATAATCGTTGCCCGCGCCCGCGTCGATAATGGCATTTGAACCGCTAGCGTTGTAAACAGTATCTTTGCCACTTCCGCCAATCAAAGTACTTCTGAACCCGGAAGATGAAATGTAATCGTCACCTGTACCGCCGTTGAGCGAGGATTTTTGACTTGCGCTGATAATGGTATCATTTCCCGAAGCCGCATCTATCGTAACGGCGCGGTACTTTGAGGAAGCTGTTATGAAATCCCTGAGGCTTGTGCCGGTTAATTTTTGCTTATTCTTTTCGGTGGCAAAATTATTGATTGTCGTCAAAACATTCAGCTTGTCGTCCGCGCCTTTAACGGTGACGGTTTCGCTCATTACGTCCTTGAGAACGACGGAAGATTTTTTGACTTTCAAAATCAGATCATTTCCGCTTATGAGCGAAGTAAACGAGCCGTTGGTAATGTGAAGAAGATCATTTCCGTCAAAGCCGTAAACGGTATCTCTGCCGTCGCCGGAAGCATATTGAACGACATTATTGCTGGAAGAAAGATTTATTACATCGTTGCCCGTGCCTCCGTTCAATGTGACATCGTTTCCGGTGGCAGAGAGAGTATCCTTTCCCGCGCCTCCGTTTAACAAAGATTGAACGCTTGCAGAAATAACGTCGTTGCCCGTGCCGCCGTTTAAGGTAGCATTATTTCCGGAAGACGTAATGGAATCATTTCCGATTCCGCCGTCGGCAAAAACGTTATACGCGTGGGAAGAAACAACAATCGTATCGTTGCCTTTTTCCCCGAACAAATTGCCCGCATCGCCTTCGGTAGAAATGAAATCATTGTTATTGCCGCCGAAAACCGTTACGTTGTCGGCAATGTTGCTGACGGTATCGTTTCCGGCAAGCGCGTAAATAATTCTGTTCGATTTTCTGCTACTGTAATTATCGTTGCCCGAAGTCAAAGACACATTTTTCGCAAAACGCTGAATTTCAAAAAATTTTTCGTTCATACTGAATCGTCCCTTTCAAAAAAAAAATTACATCTTCAATTTCACCCGTATTATCGAATATTTGATAAATTTTTACAAGTGTTTCGGCGCATTTTTAATCAAATTTTAATTTTTGAGAATTTTTGCCTTTCCTACAAAGCGCATAATGCTTGACTTTACGCCGTTTATTTGGATTTCAATTTTAAAGAATTACTATAAATTAAGCAGAAGTTACGCAGGTAGACCACAAATAGACTACAAAAAGACCATCGATAGGCTACAAATTTTAAATTCGATTTATCGCGTCAATCAGTTGTTGAATTGTCTTATGAGTGTACACTTGACTGGTAATATTTGGTGAACTGTGTCCGAGAATCAACTGTTGGATTTTCAACGGAACTTCTGCGTCGTCCATCATCGTCGCGCAAGTGTGCCTTCCGTCGTGCGGCAGATGTTTTGTCGGCAATGATTGTAAAATTTTGCTACGCTCCCAGATTTGCTGACGCATTTTTTGATAATCCATCGGTTTACGATTTTCTGTAACAAGGTACTCGTGTTTTGGATTATACATCGCTGAAATAAAAGGCAAAATCTTATCTGCAATAGGTATCACACGATTTTTACCTGCCGCTGTTTTCATTCCTCCGCGCATAAATTTTTCTTGCAGATTCACATTTGCGGTTTTTATTTTCAGAAGTTCTGAAGGTCTTAAGCCGGTGTAGCACAAAATCAATGCTATCCTTACGCCGAAATCGCTTGTATGTTGCCACATTTTTTGTAATTCTTCTCGTGTGAATGGCTTGTGCTTTTCACTTTGTGCTTTTGTCGGCAATTCAACCAACGAAGCATAATTTGTCGCGACAATTTCTTGGTCAATCGCATATGTGAAAATTTGTTTGCAAAGTGATTTCATATGACTTTTGGATTGCCAGCCGGTTTCACAATTATCAATCACACCTTGAATATGACGCTTGCGAATTTCAGAAAATTTCATATTATGCAACGGCTCAAGTTTTTTATACGCCGCTGTATAGATTCCAAGTACAGGTTTATCCTTGTACTTGACTTTGCACCAACGCTCATACAAATCAGCAAAAGTAATTTCGCGTGACGCAAGGTCAAACGGATTTTCATTGTAATCCGCCAATGCCTTCATCGCTTCCTGCCGCGTCTTGAAGTAACCTAAATATTTTTTCTCCTGTTTGCCGTCTTCCGTCCACGAAGTCGTAATTCGAGCGGCATAAGGTTTGCGTCTTTTGCCGCCGAGTTTTATCACCGCCCCGTAGCCGTTAGGCAGTTTCAATTAAATCACTCTCCTTAAAAAATTTTCCTCTCCTTCAGCCGGAGAGGATTTTTTTTATTTGTCATTGATTGGCAAAGGAACGACATTTAACAATGTCCACGATTCTTTAACTTGCTCCGTTGCATCAACGATAATGCTGTCTTTTCTAAATTCTGTTTTGTAAGAAATCTCATCCAAAGGGCTTACGCGAAGTTTCTTAAGTGCGGCTTTTGTTTTTTCTGAAAACGTTCCGCTGATGGACTTTCCAGATTCCATTTTATATCTGAATCTTTTGGATTCAGAATTTATCGCAGTGAAAGTGCCTATAAAAACCACAAAATCTATTTCGTGTCGGGCTTTTTCCAATACAGGAATAAACCCTCTTAAAACTTCCGTTTGACACTTATATTTTCGCGTTTTACCACAGATAGGATACCACAGACCATCAACATTCAAACGATTATCCACAATGGAACTCACCAAATCTTTATACGCCTTGAAAGAGTGTACTCCTAAACCGGCAATTTTCTCAATGGCTCGATCGGCGGTAGGTTGAGATAATACATCGAAAACTTTTGAAACAGTCTCAGCAAATAAACTGTCGTAAGTTCCATATTCCTCCCAATCGAAAAGAGAAAATTCAGGACTTTTGCCGCTCAATAAAACTTTTATTGACCCAGCCCGCAACACCTCAAATTGAAGTTCCGCCGAAATTTTTATTCCTTTAGGAATAGCATTGCTACTCGAAATTCCATATTGAATAGATTGTGCGGTACGATAGAAAAAATTTTGAAAATTACCGAGAAAACCTGTAACCGATTCTAACGGCGCAGTACCAACTCCGATATTTTCTCCAGTCAAATGAACTTCAATAAATTCTTTGATGTTATTCTTGGAAAGTTCTTTGAGATGTGCTTTTTTTGACGCAAGTGCAGATTGGTTCATCGCAAAGGCAAAACGCTCCGCAAAACTGCTGTCATCTGTAATGTTTTTCGACTGTTCTTCAATGAAAGGAGTTAGTCTGTCAATATGACTGCGCAGTTCTAAAATTTCATTGCCGTCATCATACATATCCAACACCCTCTCCATAAGTTACACGAATAATTCCTTTCGGCTTGTCGTATCTGTCAAAGCCCCAAACTCCTCGCCACTTCATATGATTGTCTATGTATTTAGGATAACACATATGACCTTTAGGATATACCAAGACTACATACGAATCGCACCTGAACAACTCCTTTGAATATGGATTCAGTGCAACTTCCATTAAGAGTTTTTGATTTTCCAAAGTCAAGGCATTGAGTTTATCATAATTCACGAAAGTTACAACGTCAATGTCATTCGGATTTTCTTTTGAAGTACAAAAACTGCCGTCAAGCCATTGTACAAAATTTTTTATCCCAAGAGCCATAAGCGTTTTACAAAATTTCAAATATCCTTCAAAAATCTCTTTTCGTGACTTGGAATTTGGAAAATTATCGACGAATGCGCTTCTAATTTCAGACGTTTTTTTATCATGAAAACCACTCGGCAAATATCCTAATTCATTGAAAGTTATAACCGAACTCATTTGCAAATGGAATCGCTCCTCTCAAATGCAAGCGAAACACAAAATGACACATCGTCTCAAACTCGGCTGACACGATTCTTATTTCAAAATTACGGACGGCAAACACCGCAAGGCTTAAATCCGTCGGCAATGCAAGCGTCGCGCGATTCGTAAGGAACAAAATGCGCGGCGTTAGGATGTTTTATCGTACGGCAGTCCGAAAAATGAAATTTGCCGGATTTTGTGTTTGCCAGATACGTTGACGCTAAAGTCGGCGTTACAAACACAAAAAGCGCAATCAACGCCAAGAACGCCACAATAATTTTTTTAACACCCACCACTCCTCACATCGCCACTTTTCGGTAAATTTTCCTCACACCAAAGTTGCAGTCACATCTGCCTTTTCGCTCGCGGAATGACGCATCAAAAATTCATCTTCAGCGTCCAATTTCTGCCGAATCAATTTGTATTCTTCTTCGAGTGCGTCCCATTCTTTTTTGAACTCAGGATTTTTTAAATGTTCGTTGAGAGAATCACGAAAATTTTTCATTTTAAACACTTCCTTTGAAGATAATCAGCACGGTATTTTTTAGCCAGAGCAATCTCATCAGGCGGAGTTTCCTGTGTTTTCTTCACGAAACCGTTTGTCAAAATAATTTTCTTGCCGACCACGAAAAAATACAAAACTCTTGAAATGTCATTGCCGACTTTGGCTCGAATCTGAAAAATTCCTTCATCAAGATGTTCGGAGTGTGGCATTCTCAACGCATTTCCTTTTTCCGCCAGCAATCCAATCTCACGAAAAATTTTTGCTTGCATTTTCATATTTTGCGAATCAATAAATTCTTCCGCAGGTGCGCGACCTTCAGCAGTCTCATAAAAACCAACTTCAAAACTCGCCATATTTTTTCACATTGCCAACGTCGTCGTCGGAATTGACGCTCGCGCCACATTCAACTGTCCAATCATTCCTAAAATCAGGCGTTTGCTCTCCTCATTCAAGCCATTAAATCCGTTAAGTAAATTTTTCTGCTCA
>CAJOCT010000072.1:0-8932 GCA_905236725.1 uncultured Selenomonadaceae bacterium
AAAATATTTTTCGCCGCAATTTCACAAAAAATTTTATCGTCCGCAGGAACCGATTTCATTGCTTGATTTATCGGAGCAACAAAATATTTCATCGCAATGCAAAAAACAAATGCGTCTTCTACAGTTTTAATTTCTTCGTCAAGTTTTGAAATTAAATTCAAAGACAAATTATAATTTTTTGTGCCGACTTTGCAAAAATTTTTAACTTCATTTGACAAAGTTTTTTTGAACAATTTTAATCTTTCTTCGTCTGAAAAATTTTCTTGCGTCAATAAAGTTTCCAAAATCACCACAAGATTTAAAAATTCTGTTTCCTTAACTTTGCCGAGCGCGCCGAATTGGTCAGTATTCAGCAAATATCTTGAAAACCAATAGACATTTTTAAAACAACTTTGCTGAATTTTCGCGTGAATTGTTTTCAACATTTCGCCAGTCCTCTCCGTCAATTCTTTTTTGAGCCATCTCGCAATATTTCAAAGATTTTTCAATCAAAATAAAATTTCTGTCAAATTTTTTTGCAGAAATTGCGGTTGTCCCTGAACCTACAAACGGGTCTAAAATAATTTTTCCTGTTGTACTCGAAACGATTTTATCAATAAGTTTTTCAGGAAACGGCGCCGGGTGAGGATTTTTCATTTCTTGCGTAACTTCCCAAACATCTGTATTTTTATTTGCACCTTTCGCAAGTTTAAAATTTTTTTTGCAAATTAAATAAATCTGTTCAGTCGTCGGCAAAAAATATCCTGCATTAAAATTTATTGCGCCGCTACGTTTCCAGATAATAATTTGCCTTAGCGGAAAATTTTTTACAATTTCGCCTCTGTCTTCCAGCAAACCATTTTGCACGCGGTTTTTGTTGTTATAAAAAATTGCGCCGTCGTCTTTTATAATCCTGAACATTTCGGCGACGCATTTTTTTTGCCAAGAAATATATTTATCGTAAGGCATATTATCATCATATTCGGCGTAACCGTTTTTTATCGCGGCATTTTTCCATTTTCCGCAATTTGTATTTTTTTTCAAGCCGTTGCCGGTCGAGTTCAACAAATTGTACGGCGGGGAAGTTATCACAACATCAACGCTTTCATCAGGAAAATTTTTCATAACCTCCAAGCAATCACCGCAAATAATTTTATCAATGCAATTATCAAAAATTTTTTCTTCAAATTTAATGATTTCTGTCAAAATCTCACCTGCTCAAAAAACTTTCCGCAACTTTAATATCTTCGGGCGTGGTGATTTTTATATTTTTGTAATCGCTCCAAACAATTTTGACTTTTCCGCCGATTCTCTCAACCAAACTTGCGTCGTCAGTCCCCAAAAAATTATCTTCTGCCGCTTTTTTATAAGCGTCGAACAAAATTTTTTTCCGAAAACCTTGCGGAGTTTGAACGGCGACGAGTTCAGAGCGCGGGGGAGTTTCTTTGACAAAATTTTCCGCGTCGATGATTTTAATCGTATTTTTTTCGCGAACCGCCGCAATCGCTCCGTCAAATTTTTCTGCCGCGTCGATAACTTCTTCAATCGTCCGCAAATTTATCAAAGGTCTTGCCGCGTCGTGAACCAAAATAATTTCCGCGTCGTCAGGCACGAATTTTAAACCGTTTGCGATTGAATATTGCCTTTCACTTCCGCCGACGACAATTTTGTAAGGTTTTAAATTTTTTTCCGCGCTCAAAATTTTTTCGACGATTTCAACTTCATTTTCGGCAACGACGACGATTAAAAAATTTATTCGTTCGACCTGCGAAAAAGTTTTCAGCGTCCGAATTAAAACAATTTCGCCGCCAATCTCCAAAAAATTTTTGTTCGTGTCTGTTTTCATTCGACGACTTGCCCCCGCCGCAGGAAATATCGCAGTGACCATAAAAAAATCTCCTCTCAATCTTGCTCGGCTTTTTTTCTGCCCGCTCTCAATGAATTCGCCAAAATTATCGCCGAAAAAATCAGAACGCCTGCGCCTGCGGCAATCGGCGGGAAAAATATCGGCGGATTTTCCAAAATTTGCAACAGCGCTGGCGGCACCAATAGAATCCACGACAAATAAGCGATTCGGCGATTTTGTTTTATCAATTCGGCGGCTTTCATTGCAATTTCTCTGATGAGCAAAAATTTTTCCGGCGAAGGTATTTCAAAGTCGAGTTTTATTTCGTCGTTTTCATTCAAAAAAGTTGTTTCGCCTTCGTTGACCAAAAAAGAAATGTCCGCATTGACGAGCGCGGGCAAGTCGTGAAATTCATTCGCGATAACTGCGACCGTTCGACCTTTCGCACGTTGAATTTGAACTTCGCGAGCTTTATCTTCGGGAGAAAGACCTGCTTTGATTCCGTCCAAGCTGAAATTTTTCGCAAAGTTTCTCGCAGTCTTCCGACTTGACGCGGTTAAAAGCATTGTTTCAAGTTTTTTTCTTTTGAGCATTGAGACAAATTCTTTTGACTCGGGTTTGACTGCGTCTTTCATTGCGACGATTCCCCGCGCCATATTTCCCAAACTCAAGAGCAGCGGCGTTTTTCCGTGAACCGCCAACTGATCAATTTTCGTGAGAAGTGACGAGCTGACGGAAACTCCCTGCGCTTTCACCCAGTCGGGATTGCCGATTCTCAAAGTCGTATTGTTTACCAACGCTTCGACTCCGCAACCGTGTATTTCGTGAAAAGCCGAGATGTTTTGAATTTTTAAGCCGCGACCGAGTGCGGTTTTATAAATAATTTTTCCGAGTTCGTGAGATGAATTTTGTTCGGCGGTTGCGGCAAATGACAACAGCGCGGATTGTGAAAGACCTTCGGGAATTAAATCGGTGACAAAATAATCTCCGTCCGTCAAAAATCGGTTGAGCGGCATCGCAACCAGATCCGCCTCCGATAAAGTCAACAGCGCGGAAGAATTATTGATTTTCGACTGCTCAAATTTCACTGCGCGTTTCGACAAAATCATAACGAGCGGCGAAGTCAAAGCCAAGCATATCGGCGAAAAGGCAATTAAAATTGTCAGCCCGACAGAAAAAGCTGTTTCGTCCCCGCGCAAAAAAAATAAATATGTTGAAAAAATTGCCGTCGTGATTAAGTCCAGCAAAAAAAATAATTTTATTCGCATTTTATTTCATCTCGGAAAGTGACAAATCCAGTGCGTTCAAAACGTCGTCAACATTTTTTTCGGTGATGATTAAAGGCGGTTGAAAGGCCATAACATTTCGCCCGACTCCGCCTTTGCCGATGATAAAACCGCGATTTTTCAAAACTTCCAAAACTTCGTCGAGTTCTTTCGCGGCGGGAGTTTTATCGGCGTGAACAAATTCCGCGCCGATCATCAGACCGATTCCGCGAACGTCGCCGATTATCGGATATTTTTTCTGCAAATTTTTCAAGCCGTTTTTAAGTTGTTCCCCGCGATCTCTAGCATTTTGCATCAAATTATTTTCCGCAATGTATTCGAGGACGGCAAGTCCGGCAGTTGACGAGACGGGATTTCCGCCCAAAGTTGACGCGCCGGGTCGAGTGTAACTGTCGGCAATTTTTTCAGTAGAAATAAATGCGCTGATGGGTTGACCGTTGCCCAAAGCCTTCGCCATACTCATAATATCCGGCACAACGTCAAAATTTTCAATCGCGAACATTTTTCCAGTCCGCGCGAAACCCGTTTGAACTTCGTCGATAATCAACAGCGAATTATACTTGGATAGAATTTCTTTGACGCGCTTGAAATAATTTTTCGGCGGAACGACAATTCCCGCATTTCCTTGAATCGGCTCGGCAATCAGTGCGGCAGGTTTTCCGCTCGTTGCAGTTTGAATTATCGTTTCAATTTTATTCGCACATTCCAAATCACATTCGGGATATTTTTTTCCAAGCGGGCAGCGGTAACAGTACGGATTGGGCGCGAAATTTATTCCGCCGACGGGATTAAAATCAGTCCGCCACATTCCGATCCCCGTCAAACTCATTGTCAATTTTGTCCGCCCGTGCAAGCTGTTTTGAAGCGCGATAAATTCAGAACTCTTCGTATAAATCGACGCGAGAAGCAATGCGCCTTCATTTGCCTCCGTCCCCGTCGAACAGAAAAAACTTTTTTGAAGGTTGCCGGGCGTGACTTCGGCAAGTTTTTCGGCGAGGTTTACAAAGTTTTCAGTCAGATAAATATTGCAGACGTGCTGAAGTTTTTTCACCTGCGTACAAATTTTTTCCGTGATGAACGGGTTGCAATGACCGCAGTTAATGACGGAAACTCCCGCGTACATATCGAGATATTTTTTTCCCGCGTCGTCGAAAAGATATTGCATTTCACCGCGAACGAATTGCGGCGGCTCAAAATAAAAATGTCCCAGACAGGGCATAATAAATTTTTTCTTCTTCTCAAGAATTTTTTTCGCTCCGATGTAATTTTCCATAAAAAAATCTCCCTCGCTTCTTCTAACCACTGTCCACTATTCACTGTCCACTAACTTTTCTTGCCAATCTATTTCAGCCAGACAAATTCCGAATAAAAACCAATAAACTCTCATTGCGCGGTAACCTGAAATCGTGTAGTCGGTAAATCCGTAAAGCATTAACGCTAATGTCGCGAAAAATAAAATTTTCCCGAACAAACACCATGACCGCCGCCAAGACCAAAATAAAATATATCCGAAAAGTGCGCAGAAAAATATCAGCCCGAAAATTCCCGTCTCCGCCCAAAACTGCAGATAAACGTTGTGCGCGTGAGTTTGTTCTCTCTCCTTTGCCTCGTCGAAAATATAATGTTGCTGATATTCTTCGTCATAATTTCCCAAGCCCACGCCGAAAATCGGATGTTCAATTATCATATTCGACGCACTCCGCCACATTAAAAATCTTTCCGTGACCGATTGTTGTGAACTTGCCTGACCGATCGATTTCACCCGCTCCAGAGTGTTGGGGAAAATTGCCAGAAAAATTCCCGCCGCGATTAAAGTCACTCCCGCAATTTTCAAAAGTTTTTTTCTGTCGCGAATTTCATAAATTAAAATCAGCGGCAAAATTATCGCCAAGTCTATCCAAGGACCGCGAGTATTCAGCAAAATAAATGCAATCAGTGACGCGATAAAAGTTGCCGAGAAAAAAATTTTCTTCCGCACGTCGTCAAATTTTTGCAACGATAAAATTAAAAAAGTCGGCAACAAAATAACGTAAATCACCGTGCCTTGCATGAACGAGCCTTTCAGAAAAGTTATCGGGCGTTCGATTCCTTGCGTGAATTGCCAAGCAATAAAAATATCATTCGCCAAAAGTCCGAATCCGAGCGTTATAAAAATTTTTTCAGTGACGTTGAAGCGGCGAATAAAAAATATAAACGGTAGGAACAAAAGCATATTGTAACTGAAAAAAATCCATTCGATTGTATTTTCTCCGCCCGTGAACTGTTGCCCGAAAAACATTGCGGAAAAAATCATGTACGCAATCAAACCGCACATCAGAAATAAAAAATTTTTTTTGTTCCGAAGGATTTCAAAAAATTCTTCGCGGTTGAGAAAAAATTTTATCGCCGCAATTATGTACAAAACTCTGATGACGTTTCGGCTCATCGGCTCGCTCAAAGTCACGCACAAGCCCATAAATAAAAATACAAACGGCACAAACCAATATGAGAATCTCTGTAATTTATCTGTCATTTCTTGAAAAATTTATCCTCCACATATTTTAGATACCACTTGAACGCCTCAAAATATTTTCCTTCGCGCCGACAAGCCCGCCCCATCAAGCGATTTTCCTGATAATTTCGCGGCAGATATTTAAAATCTCGCCACTCGGAAATTTTTTGATAGTCTTCGTAAATTTTTTTTAAATCGCTCTCGCACCAAGCATGCCAAGGTTTTAACTGTCCCGCGAAATGTTCAATCACGACATCATCGCGAAATTTTTGCTCGACTCCGTCCACGCGAAAAAAATAGTTGAATTTATCGGAAATGTATTTTACACCATAACCGCCGTTAAAAACAACAATATTTAGCGCGTCTTGATCGGGAAATAAAAATTTTTCCCGCGCCAAAATTTCCAAAGTTTTTTCCGAAATATTTTCTTCCCGCCAAAGTTTTAAATTCAAATACAAAATGCCCGTGTTGAAATATTTATAATCCGCCGCCAAATTTAATTTTTGCTTGTGACCCGAAATCCAACTGCCCGAATCTTCCACCGCCGCCATCAAAAAATTTTTCGGCAGGTCTGAAAAAAAATCTTCCGACGACTTCAAACAAAGCATGTCCGAATCCATATAAATTAAATTTTCCAACTCCCGCGCCAAAAATTCCGCCGCAATGATTCTGTAAAAAATCGCAATCGAATAACCTTTATCGACGTAAAAATTTTTGAACAGGTCGGGCAGGACGTAATAAAAATTTATTTGAACTTTTTCCGACACGCAGAATTTTTCAAAAATTTTTCTGTCGTCTAAACTCATATCATCCAAAAAAACGTGAAAAGAAAAAGACTTCGACGGGTTATTTTTCGCCAGCGAAGTCATCAAAATTCCCATCATCGGAATATAAAATTTGTCGATACCGAAAGCAATGTTGAAGTCGGGATTTTTTATCTGCCCGATTTTTTCTTGACGAGAAATAATTTTCTCAAAATCCATAATTTCGCCTCACAAAAAATTTTTCACCACAGCCCAAACCTCATCGACGGAAATATTTTTTATGCATTTGTTGTCAGTGCAGGGAGGTTTTCCGGCGACGTTGTAACAGGGCGAGCAGGGTAAATTTTTTGAAATCACGGTACAATTTTTTTTCGGAGCCCATTGCGCGGGAACAGTCGGACCGTAAAGAGCGACTGCGGGCGTTGAAGTCGTCGAGCAGAGATGCAACATCGAAGTGCAACCGCTGATTTGCAAGTCGGCAAGAGAAATAATTTCCGCCGATTCGCGCAAATTCGTTTCCCCCGCAAAACTTTTCACGCCCGCAAAATTTCGCTTGATGAGTTCACTTTCATTTTTCCCGCCGAGAATTGCGACGACATTCCCCGAAGCCTCAATTCGCCGAATAATTTCGCGGTAATTTTCCGACGGCCAATCTTTGAGCGGTGAAAGTGAATAAGGCACGATTATAACCAACTTTTTATCGGGCTTTTTTATTGAGCCTACGAGTTCGGCGACGCGATTTTTTTCTTCATCAGTGGGAAAAATTTTTGTCAGCGATAAATTTTCTGAAGAAATTCCCAGCGGTTCCAAAAGTGACAAATATTTTTTCGGCTCAAAAGTTTCGGCGGGCAGTTCTTCGACTTTGAAATTTATAAAATCTTTCCCGCGCCCGATTCTTTTGGGAATGACGGCGAGAAATGCGAAAAGTGCGTTTCGATAATGATAATCCAAAATAACTGCGGCATCTGCGCGCCAAATTTTTTTTATTACGGGCAAAACCGGACCGCCTTTTTTGTATTCGACGAGGGTGTCAATGTAAGGATTGCCGCGAAAAAGTTCAGCTCCGACCGGCGAAGTCACGGCGATAACTTCAGTATCGGGGAAATTTTCTTTAACCGCGCGATAAACCGGCGAAGCCAATAAAGTATCGCCGATGCTTGCCTGGTGCATGATACAAATTTTTTTCATAACTCAAAACCTGCCAGTAAAATACAATGTTTAATCGGCTCTGAAAATTGCGCCGCGTCCAAAGTCGTCAAAATTATTTTTTCGTTCGGATATGAAAGGCGAGAACAAATTGCGAGATTGGATTTTTTTTCCCAGCCGAGTTCGATTAAAATTTTTGAAATTGTCGCCGAATTAAATTCCGCGTCCGTCAAAAATCCGAATATTTTTTTCGACTCAAATTTTAAATCTTCGTCAGGCGGTCTTCGTCCGTGAAAACTCAAAAGTTTTGCGGACTGCCATGACAAAGATAATTTTGCGAAAGCCAGTTGCATCGCGCTTATCGAGGGAATTACTTCGATTATCGACGGCGGAAAATTTTTTCTCAAAAGGTCGAGAATTGAAAAATATCCCGGGTCTCCGCTGACCATCACGACGACTTCATCAGTTAAAATTTTTTCGCGAATGAAATTTATTACAGCATCGAGGTCGCGGGTTATCGGGAAAATTTCTTGATTCGTTTTAGAAAAATCTTTCAGCGCACGACGACCGCCGATTAAAATTTTTGCCGAAAGAATTTTTTCAAGCGCGGCGGGCGTTATGTAAGATTTATCGCCGGGACCGATTCCCGCAACGAAAATTTTTTTGCTCATAAAATCACCGCGCGAATTATATCAAGATTGCCCGCCGATTACAAAAAACTTTTCAATCGGCAAAAATTTTTGTATAATTTCTGCGTTGAAATTTGTTTAAGTTTGCTTTACAGAGGAAGGATTTTTTTGCAAATAAAAGTTTTTAAAGCCGCGACGATGAAAGAGGCGATGGCGGCGATGAAAGAAGAACTCGGAGACGATGCCGTAATTCTTCACAGCAAAAAATACAAGGAGGGCGGCGTACTCGGCTTGGGCAGCAAAGAAATTGTCGAAATTACCGCGGCGGTTGAAGAGTCTTCTCTTCCGCAAAAAGACGAAAATTTTCGCCCGATTCCGCCAAAACCGTCGCTTTTCAATCGGTACAAAACGAGCGGCACTGCTCAAGGAATTGAACAGGCTGAAAAAGTTGTTGAAAGTTTATCCGCGCCGAAAATTCCGCGCCCGACTTTAGTCACGCAATCCGACGAACTTAGCGCGAGGGTTGCCGCAAAATCTAAGGAAGAAGACGAAAAAAATTTTGAGGACATTTTGAGCGAGACACAAGCTCCCGAAGTCGAAGAAGTTAAATCCGATGCGGAAATTTTAAGTTCGCTTGAAGAACCTGCCGAAGAAAAAATTTCTGCTTACAATGAGCCTGTTGAAGAAAAAATTTCTCAACCCGAAAACTCTGTCGAAGAAAAAATTTCTCAACCTGAAAATTCTGTCGAAGAAAAAATTTCTCAACCTGAAAATTCTGTCGAAGAAAAAAT
>CAJOCT010000072.1:9039-12065 GCA_905236725.1 uncultured Selenomonadaceae bacterium
AGAAAAAATTTCTCGACCCGAAAACTCTGCCGAAGAAAAAATTTCTCAACCCGAAAATCCTGTCGAAGAAAAAATTTCTCAACCCGAACAGCCGCAAACTCAAGTATCGGTGGGCTTAACTCAAGAACAACTCGCGCAAACTCAAGCGATGATGTTCGCGCAGTTCAATCAAATGCAGATGCAGATGATGCAACAGGCAATGGCGCAGGCACAAGCGCAAGTTCAAGCACAACTGCAAGCGGCGGAATTTTCCAAAATGACCGAAAAAATGCGCGAAGCCCGGCAACAAAGATTCGAGGCAGAAAATCCGATTCAACAGCCTGAAATACCTGTCGAAGAGGACGACCATGACAAAATCCAAAAACTTGAAGACGAAGTCGCGCAGATGAAAGCACTTTTGGCGGAAGTTTTGGGCAAGGAAAGCAAAAAAGGCGGAGTTTCCCTTCACGAGGCTTTGAAGCGTCAAGAAGTCGATGAAGAAATTTTAACCGAAATGGCAACGAAATCCGGCGCGGGCGATACTTTGGCTGATTGCCGTTCGACCGTCGCGCGAGTAACTTTGTCGAACTATTTGACGGAGCATTTAAATTTTTCTTCCGGCATAAAATTAAATCGGCACGGCGTGAGAATCGTCGCGCTTTTGGGAACGACCGGCGTCGGCAAAACTACGACTCTTGCAAAAATCGCGGCTAAATTCGTTCTTGAAAACGGAGTCAACGCGGCTTTAATCACCGCCGACACTTACAGAATTTCCGCCGTCGAACAGCTGAAAACTTATTCCGATATTTTGGGGCTGCCGCTGGAAATCGTTTACAACCCCGAGGAACTCAACTCGGCTATCGAACGGCATAAGCATAAAGAACTGATTTTAATCGACACGGCGGGGCGCAGTCAGCAAAATTCTCATCAAATGCGCGAGCTGGAAGAATTTTTAAAAGTGAATCCGCGAATTGAAAAACATCTCGTAATCAGTGCAACGACAAAACTTACCGACGCTCAAGAAATCATGAACAAATTCACCGCCGTCAATCCCGAAAAAATTATCATCACCAAAATTGACGAGACAAGCAGTTTGGGAATGATTATGAATTTGCTCAGAAATCAAAAAATTTCTCTTTCGTACTTCACGACGGGGCAAAGTGTTCCCGATGATATTGAGTCGGCAAGCGCGGATATGTTGACCGATATGTTGCTCAAAAAAGTTCAAGCATAATTCCAAAGGATTGAAAAAAATGGAGGATCAAGCGACAAAGCTCAGAGGTTTGGTTGAGGAAATGGCGGGCGAAGAGGCGGCGGCTCAAAAAATCGGCGAGCTTGACTTAGATGTTAAAGAAGAAACGCGCGTTATTGCCGTGACGAGCGGTAAAGGCGGCGTGGGAAAAACAAATTTGGCTGTGAATTTGGCAGTTGCTCTTCAGGCTTCGGGCAAGCAAGTTTTGCTTATCGACGCGGATATCGGAATGGCGAATGTCAACGTTTTGATGGGGCGCGTAACTAATCGCAGTTTGATAGACCTTTTGTCAGAAAATGTTGAGTTGGATGACATTGTTGAAGACGGACTGCAGGGCGTGAAATATATTTCGGGCGTGGCGGGAGTCGAAGCGGCTTTAAGCGTCAACCGTGCCGCGCAAAGAATGATTCACCGAAAACTGGGCAGATGTTCCGAACTTGCCGACATTATAATTATCGACACGGGCGCGGGCTTAAGTCGTTACGTTATCGAGTTTGTTCTTGCCGCTCATGAAGTTTTGCTGGTGACAACGCCCGAACCGACTGCGCTCGCCGATGCTTATGCGGTTGTCAAGGCTTACGGTAAATACACCGAAAAGCGCAGTATAAAAATGATTGTCAACAGAATCCGCGACGAATCCGAATGTCGTGAAGTTACCGACAGACTTAATCAGACGACGCAAAAATTTTTAAAAATTCCCGTCGATTGTCTCGGCTACATTTACGAAGACCGCGCAGTCCGTGAGGCGGTGAACAATCAGGAGCCGTTTGTTTTGATGAAACCCGAATCGCCCGCGTCTTTATGCGTAAAAGAAATTGCGAAAAGTTTGCTCACGGGCGAAAAAATGGCGCAGGTCGGTAAAGGTTGGAGAAATATTTTAGATAATCTCTTCGGCTTTTAAATTAAACTCTTGCAAAAATTTTTTCATTGTGTTATATTACGCCTTGTGCGGGACGTGGCTCAGTTTGGTAGAGCGCTTCCTTGGGGTGGAAGAGGTCGCAAGTTCAAATCTTGTCGTTCCGACCATTAAATAAAAAAATAACAACCGCCGTGCAGAGTTCGAAACTTGCACAGCGGTTTTTTGGTGTCAAAAATTTTTTTGAATTATTTGAGCAATGTCGGCAGCTGCGTTGACTTTGCTCAATTTTTTTGCGTTCAATCTCATTTCTGAAAGTTTTTCGGGATTTTTTAAAAAATTTTCAACGACTTCAGAAATTTTTTTTTCCGCAGAAATTGCCGCGCCGTTTTGAATGGCGTATTCTGCATTTTTCGCCTCCGGTCCGGGAATCGGCGCATGCAAAATCATCGGCAAGCCCAGCGCAAACGCTTCTGTCATTGTCAACGCGCCGGGCTTTGTTATGAGCAAATCGGATTTTTTCATCAGTTCGCAAACATTTTCAACGTAACCGAAAATTTTTATTTCGTGCCGAGATTTTAAATTTTTTAATCGAGAAAGTAATTTTTCATTCTGCCCCGCGACGACAAAAATTTTTAACGGCGAGGAAATTTTTTCCAAGTCCGTCAAAGTTTCTTCGATTGAGCCGAGTCCCAAGCCTCCTCCCATGATTAAGATCGACAGACAGGCAGATGGGCAGATGGGTAGAGAATTTGATTCGCTTTTAAATTCTTCGCCGATAGGTATGCCTGCGGAAAAAATTTCCTGATTCGGTCGGCAGTGTGCGGCGAGTGCTTTTTTCATTTCTTCAGTTGCAACGAAATAAATATCGACTTCGCTGTAAATCCAAATTTCGTGCAGTGAATAATCAGTCAAAACTGCCGCCAATAAAAATTTTCC
>CAJOCT010000073.1 GCA_905236725.1 uncultured Selenomonadaceae bacterium
GCGACGCACGTAAACAACCCGAGCGAAGAAAGATTTTGGTTTGTGCAACGTCAAGGAATTTTCGCGATAGTCAACGTGATAGTCGCGGTAATTTTTATGAACTTCGACTATCGGGGACTCCAAGCGCACGGCAAAGCACTTTACATAATAAATTTAGTGATGTTGCTGGCGGTTATGCTTTTCGGACACGCGGCACTGGGCGCACAAAGGTGGATACAAATCGGACCGATAAGCCTGCAGCCGTCGGAATTTGCGAAATTGATAATGATAATTTGCATGGCATCGGTTTTGGAAGAGCGCGTCGGAAATTTGAACACGTTGAGAGATTTACTGCCGATTGCGGCTTATGTGGGAGTGCCGTTTATTTTGGTTTTGAAACAGCCGGACTTGGGAACGTCTTTGGTTTTCATGGCGATTTTTTTCGGAATGATAATAGTTTGCGGAATCCCTTGGCGAATTTTATTCGGGCTGATTGCGGCGGGGATTGCCTGCATGCCGATACTTTGGCAATTTTTGAAAGACTATCAAAAAATGAGAATCATGGTTTTTCTCGACCCGAACGTTGATCCGCTCGGCTCGGGCTATCACATAATCCAGTCAAAAATCGCAATCGGCTCGGGAATGCTTTTCGGCAAGGGACTTTTTGAAGGGACGCAAAGTCAATTAAATTTTTTGCCGGAAAACCACACGGATTTTATTTTTGCGGTGGTCGGCGAAGAACTCGGCTTTGTCGGCGCGGTTGTCTTACTTTTACTTTATCTGATAGTTTTGTGGCGCGGAATACAAATTGCGAAAAACGCCTGTGACATTTTTGGGAGGCTTTTGGCGGTCGGAATAACTTCAATGCTGGCGTTTCACGTCTTGGTCAACGTGGGAATGACGACGGGAATTATGCCGGTTACGGGAATACCTCTGCCGCTTATGAGTTACGGAATCAGCTCGTTGACGACAAATATTTTATCAATCGCAATTTTGATGAATATTCACATGCGAAAACAAAAAATGGCTTTATTCAGCTGATGAGGTAAAAAATGAATTTCGGAAGAATTTTTAATATTCAAAAGTTCAGCATAAACGACGGACCGGGAATCAGGACGGTTGTTTTTTTCAAAGGTTGCCCGCTGAAATGTGCTTGGTGCGCCAACCCCGAAAGCCAAGAAATGAAAATGCAAATTCTTTGGGATGAAAAAAAATGTCGGCACTGTTTGACTTGCGTGAAAAATTGTCCCGTGCAGGCGATAAAAAACTTTGGCGAAAAAATTTCTGTCGATTATAAAATCTGTACCGAATGCAAAATTTGCGTTGAAAGTTGTCCTGCGCGTACCTTGACGGCGGAGGGTGAAAAAAAATCTGTCGAAGAAATTTTGCGCGTTGTTATGCAGGATATTGATTTTTACGAAGAGAGCGGCGGCGGCGTGACTTTATCGGGCGGGGAAGCGATGATGCAGGCGGATTTTGCCGTTGAACTTTTGCGAGCCTTGAAAGAAAAAAAAATTCATACCGCGATTGAGACGACGGGATTTGTATCGCCGGAAATTTTTGCGCGGGTCATAAAATATTTGGATTTGATTTTGTTCGACGTGAAGCACTGGGACGAAAATTTGCACAAGAAAAAAACCGGCGTTTCAAACGTGCCGATTTTGAAAAATATGAAATTCGCGATTGATTCGGGAAAAGAAATTTTGCCTCGCCTTCCGGTCATTCCCGATTACAACAATTCGCTTGACGATGCAAAAAATTTTGTTAAACTGTTGAGCGAAGTCGGCGCGAAAAAAATTCAGCTTTTGCCCTTTCATCAATTCGGCGAAAATAAGTATAAATTACTTGGGCGGAATTATGAATTTGAGAGCGTCAAGGCACTTCGCGCGGAAGATTTGCAGGGTTTTCAAAAAATTTTCCTCGACAGCGGCATCGATGCATTTTTTTAGAGAATAGCCGTCAGACGCCGGAAATTTAACGAGATATTTTTCCGGCGACTAATATCTGACAACTGACATCTTTTAAATTTTTTGGAGGGTTTTAAATGAAAAATTTTTCTTACACGCCGGAGCGCGTCTGTTCCAAGCAGATTAACTTCAGCGTGGACGACGAGGGCAAATTGCACGACGTGAATTTTTTGGGCGGTTGTCCGGGAAATTTGCCGGCGATAGGACGACTTGTCGAAGGTAAGGACGCAAAAGAAATTGCCGACATTCTGCGCGGAAATCCCTGTGGAGCGCGAGGAACGAGTTGCGCGGATCAGTTGGCGATTGCGATTGACAAAGCCATCGCTTAAAAAAAAATAACTCTTGAAACAAATTGCGGGAAGAAATATAATAAATTTGTTTTAGGAGTTTTTTTTACTGAAACAAAAAATTTAAAGTGAGGTAAATTTAATGGAGCGTTATTTCCAGGAAGAAATTGAGCGTGCGCCGCTCGAAAAAATTCGTGAAATTCAAAACGAAAAACTTTTGGCGCAGGTGCGGCACGTTTGGGACAACGTCGAATATTACAGAAAAAAAATGCAGGAAAAAAATTTGACTCCCGACGACATTAAATCAATCGACGACTTGCACAAATTGCCTTTCCTCTCGAAAGCGGATTTGAAGGCGGCGTATCCTTATGGTCTGCTCGGTTGCGATTTGAAAGACTGCGTCAGGATTCAATCGACTTCCGGCACGACGGGCAAAAGAGTTGTCGCTTTCTACACGCAGGAAGATATTGACCTTTGGGATGAGTGTTGCGCACGGGCGATTGTTGCGGCGGGCGGAACGAATGAAGATGTTTGCCAGGTTTCTTACGGCTACGGACTTTTCACGGGCGGACCCGGTCTCAACGGCGGCAGTCACAAAGTCGGCTGTTTGACAATTCCCACAAGTTCGGGAAACACTGAACGCCAAATTATGTTCATTATGGACTTGCAGGCGACGATTCTTTGTTGCACGCCAAGTTACGCGGCATATTTGGGCGAAAGTATGAAGGAAATGGGATATAAACCCGAAGATATTCCTCTCAAGGCGGGAATTTTCGGCGCGGAGGCTTGGTCTGAAGAAATGCGCCGCGATCTTGAAAAAACTTTGGGAATCAAAGCTTATGATATTTACGGCTTGACTGAAATTTCCGGTCCCGGCGTGGCGTTTGAATGTTCGGAGCAAAAGGGTATGCACATCAACGAAGATCATTTTATTGCAGAAATTATTGACCCTGTTACCGAAGAAGTTTTGCCCGAAGGCACTCAAGGCGAATTGGTTTTCACTTCGCTGGACAAAAAAGCATTTCCCTTGCTCAGGTACAGGACGCGCGATATTTGCACTTTGACGCGCGAAAAATGTTCTTGCGGCAGAACTCATGTAAAAATGAGCAAGCCCAGAGGTCGTTCCGATGACATGCTGAAAATTCGCGGCGTTAATGTTTTCCCGAGTCAAATTGAAACTGTTCTGCTCAACAAAGGTTATGCGGCTAATTATCAAATTATCGTTGACCGCGTGAACAATACCGATACTTTCGACGTTAATGTTGAGATGACGCCCGATATGTTTACGGATAACGTCGGCGAAATTCAGGCGCGGAAAAAAGTTTTGGAAGACGGTTTGCGCTCAATGCTCGGCATCAAGGCGAAAGTCAATCTCGTTGCGCCGAAAACCATAACTCGAAGCGAAGGTAAGGCCGTCCGCGTTATCGACAAGAGAAAAATTTAATTGGAGGTCTTTTTGTTGTCTGAAATTAAAAATCCCTTTATCCCGATTTATCATAAAGTAAACAACGGCACTAACATTGAAAAGTATAACAAATTATATATTGATGGGGGGAGGGCAGAATAACTTACCGTTATATCTCGATGTGGAGTTGACAAATTTTTGTAACTTTCGCTGTTGTTTCTGTCCCACAGGTACAAAAAGTATGCAACGGATGAAAGGTTACATGCCCGATAATGTTGCGGACGCTTTGGCGGAAAATGTTCAGCGATTTAAAATTGCGGGCGTAAGATTTATTCGTTGGGGAGAACCGACCATGCATCCCAAGTTCCTTGAAATTATGCGCAAAGTAAAAAAAGCCGGAGCGTTAATTCACATAAACACAAACGGCTCTTTGTTGAACGAGGAAAAAATTGCCGCGATGTTTGATATGCACTTGGACAGCATAAAATTTTCTTTTCAAGGCGCGGACGAAGGAACTTATAACGAAATGCGCGAGGGCGGCGACTATTTAAAACTTTTGAACACCATCAGAAAATTTCATGAAATGCGCGGCAACAAAGATTATCCGTTCATTCAAATTTCTACAACGTTGACGGCGGAAAGTGAAGAGCAGGTTGAAAGTTTCAAAAAAGATGTCGGCAATTATTGTGACTATTACAATATAGGACACACGAAATTAAATCACTTGAATGTTGAGTCAATGAACGTGAGCGAGGCAGAGAAAGAAAAAATTCGCGCCTTGCAAAAACAGGAAACCATTTCAAAAAAATATCGCGATGTTTGCATGGAAGCGTTTGATAAACTTTCGATAAATTGGAACGGCGATGTTACCCTGTGTTGTACCGATTATGATAATTTTATGATAGTCGGAAATATTTTGGACAACGATATAAAACAAATTTTTAACAGCAATGCTGCAAAAATTTATCGCAAAACCATCATGAAAAAACAATACGGCAAAATTAAATGTTGCAGTGATTGTTATGAAACTGTTCCGCTCACCAAATAGGAGAGGAGAATTTTTATGAGTGTTAATCAAGTTTCGGTTTTTCTTGAGAACAAGCCCGGCACTTTGAACAATATGACGGAAGTTTTGGCGAAAAACGGCGTAAATATTCGTGCGTTGTCTTTGGCGGATACGAATGACTTCGGGATTGTCAGAATGTTGGTCAATGACGTTTTCGAGGCAACAAATGTTTTGAAGGAAGAAAATTTCGTCGCAAAATTCACGCCGGTTTTGGTTTATAAAATTTCCGACGAAACCGGCAGTCTCAACAAAATTTTAAAATTTTTCAGCGAAGCAAATGTAAATATTGAGTATATGTACGCCTTCGCGGGAAAAAAAGATGCTTACATGATTTTCCGCGTAAGTGACACAAAAAAATCTGAAGCTCTTCTGAATGCGAAAGGTTTAAAATCTTTGACACAGGAAGAAATCGCGGACGTTTAAAATAATTTTTACAAAAAAAAACACCTCCACGCAGAGTACAAGCCGGAAGGAGGTGTTTTTTATTTAAATTTTTTCGGCAGAATTTTTTGCGGCGGTGAAATCTTCCGCACGCATCAGCATAAAAAGATAATCTGACAGTCGATTCAAAAAAATTCTGTCGTCTTCGGAAATCGCGTCGAAGTGAGACATTTTATAAAGTTTTCTTTCTGCGCGTCGGGTGATTGTTCGAGCAAGATCCAAAAATGCGCCGGCCTTCGTATCGCCCGGAATTACGAAAGACTTCAGCGGCGGCAAATTTTTTTCGAGTAAGTCGATTCCGTCCTCTAAATTTTTCACGTCGGCGGCAGTTATCATTTTCGGTCGATTTATACTTGCAAGGTCCGCCATAAGTCTCGGCAAAGTTTTTTGAAGTTCCAAAATTTTTTCGCGAATTGCGTCAACTTCAGAAAAACTTCTCGCCATTGCCAACGCGGAATTTATTTCGTCAACCGTTCCGTAAACTTCCACGCGCGGAGAATCTTTTTCGACCCTTTCGCCCGTGAAAAGTGAAGTCATTCCCTCGTCACCTGTTTTTGTGTAAACTTTCAAAATATCAACTCCTTAAAATAGTGGACAGTTGTCAGTGGACAGGGGATAGTTTTTCTGTAACCTGTCTGCTGTCCACTGTTCACTGAAGCTGTGCAAACAGCTTTTAATTTTGTTCGCTTAATTTTTTTGTTTGGTCTGCGGTTATCAGCGCGGAAATAATTTCATCAAGGTCGCCGTTTAAAATTGCGTCGAGTTTGTGGAGAGTCAAGCCGATTCTGTGGTCCGTCACTCGTCCCTGCGGAAAATTATAAGTTCTGATTCTTTCGCTCCTGTCACCGCTGCCGACTTGATTTTTTCTGTCCGCCGCAATCGCCTCGTTTTGTTCACGGACAGCCAAGTCACGAACTCTGGCGCGTAAAACTCTCATTGCCTTTTCTTTGTTTTTAAGTTGAGATTTTTCGTCCTGACATTGAACGACAATTCCCGAAGGCAGATGCGTGATTCTTATCGCGGTTTCGGTCCTGTTGACGTACTGACCGCCCGCACCGCTCGCGCAGTATGTATCAATTCGCAAGTCGTTCGGATTTATCTCAACGTCAACTTCTTCAGCCTCCGGCAAAACGGCAACGGTTACCGCGCTCGTGTGAATCCTGCCGCTTGATTCGGTGACGGGAACTCTTTGGACGCGATGAGTGCCGCTTTCGTATTTCATTTTACTGTAAGCCGCCGCGCCGTCAATCGTGAAAGAAATTTCCTTGAAACCGCCGATCGTCGTGGGATTTGAATCGACGATGTCAACTTTCCAGCCCTGATTTTCCGCGTAACGCGTGTACATTCTGAATAAATCGCCCGCGAAAAGTGCCGCCTCGTCTCCGCCGACTCCTCCGCGAATTTCAACGATGACATTTTTTTCGTCGTTCGGGTCTTTGGGCAAAAGCAAAATCGGTAATTCTTTATCAAATTCGGATTTTGATTTTTTCAGTTCGTCGAGTTCTTCCGCCGCCAAATTTTTTAATTCCTCGTCGCCCGCAGTTTCCAGTAAGTTTTTATCTTCGTCAATCTGCGCGAGGATTTTTTTATATTCGCGAAATTTTTTTACAATCGGTTCAAGTGCGGCAAGTTCGCGCGTCAGTTTCGTAAACCGCTCAACGTCCGCGATTATTGACGGATCGCCGAGCTGTGATTCGATTTCCCTGAATTTATCTTCAACCCTCTGTAATTTTTCCAGCAAAAATTTCAACTCCCACTTTCAAGATTTAAGGATTTTATCAAAAATTTTTTTATACTTCAACCGGGCTTTGACGAAAGAAGTTTTTCGGCGTGAAGGATTTTTTATTGACAGAAAAAATTTTTAAAATAAAATTTCGGGCAGTCGAGGTGATGAAAATGTTTTGCGAAGAATTAAAAAAATTTGCGGCAGAAATAAAAATCGAATTGGACAGTCGAATGGAACGAAAAAATAAATTTGACGGCGATAACCGAGCCGAGAGAATTTATTTTGAAACATTTAATCGATTCGCTTACGATTTTTGACGAAAAAAATTTTTTTGACGTGAAAAAAATAATCGACGTGGGAACTGGCGCAGGATTTCCGGGAATACCGATAAAAATTTTTCAGCCGAATTTAGAAATTTTTTTATTGGACTCACTGAAAAAGCGCGTTGAATTTTTGAAAAAAGTTGTCGCGGAATTAAATTTAAAAAATGTCGAATGTTTGCACGGTCGAGCGGAAAATTTTGCGCGGGAAAAAATTTTTCGAGAGCAATTCGACTTGGCAACATCGCGGGCGGTGGCGAGATTAAATATTTTGGCGGAATATTGTTTGCCGTTCGTAAAAATCGGAGGAAAATTTTTAGCGATGAAGGGAAAAAATTTTCACGAAGAAATTTCGGAATCGAAAAACGCGGTGAAAATTTTAGGCGGCGGCGAAATAAATTTTTCTGAAAAAAAATTGCCGACCTTACCCGATATTCGCGCAATAATTTCGGCGGAAAAAATAAAAAGCACTCCGAAAAAATTTCCTCGAAGTGCCGGAACTCCAACCAAAAAGCCGCTGATTTAAATTTTTTTTACGATTGCCAAAAATTTTTATGCATTGAAAATTTTCTGCATAAAGTTTTTGGCAAAATTTTTTCCATAATTCCCAAACGATAGCCTGAAAATTTTGCAAGGTCTCTGAAAAATGCTCCGAAACATTCAAGCGGATTTTTTTTCAGAAGTGACCAAAATTTCATCAAAACAAATTTTTTGCCCGCACCTTCCGCAGAGCCGAAAGTTTTTCTAATCCAACTTTCTCGCGAATGAAAAACTCCGATGTCAAAATATCTGTGAAATTCCTGCGCCGCCGTGTAATTGTGACTGTGAAAAATTTTTGCGTCCGCGCTGTAAAAAATTTTATAACCTTCAAGCAACATTTTCGCCGCAACAAACATATCCTCCGCCAAAATAACTTGCGAAGGAAATCCGCCGATTTTTTTCAGTGCGTCAACTCGATAGGCGGCGAAAGAATTTGAATTCATCGCGGTTTTTATGCCGAATTTTTTTTTGTCCTCAAGCGAACGAAGTTGATTTTCTTCGGGATAATTGAAAGTGCGCAAAAATTTTGCCTCAAGAGTTGCATTTTTGTGCGGAAGTTGTCGCCCGTAACTCAAGCCGACTTTTTCATCTTCGGAAAAAATTTTTACAAGCTCGGCAAAAGAATTTTCATCGTACAAAAAAACATCCTGCGTCAAAAAAATTACAACGTCGCAGGAATTTTTTTTGAGTAAATTTTCTAAAGCAAATTGTCGCGTTGCTCCGTGATGAAAATCACTTCGCAAAACCTTTACGACCTCGAAGCCGAATTTTTTCGCAAGTGCGTCGGTGCCGTCAGTCGAATCGGAATCGACCAATAATTTTTCAGTCGGCAAAGTCTGCGAATCTATTTGTTCAAGCAATTTCAAAAAATTTCCGCCGGCGTTGAGTGTGGGAATGATTAAACCGAATTTCAAGAACTCATCTCCGAATAAACTTCCAAAGCGCGTTTGACAACGTCGTCCATATCATAATAACGATACTCCGCCAACCTGCCGACGGGTTTAATTCGCGCATATTTCGCAATCTCGGCGGAATATTTTTCATAAGCCTCCTTCGCCTCGTCGTTGAAAACGGGATAGTAAGGCAAATTTATTCCGGCGACGTAATTTTGCGGATACTCTCTTAAAATCGTCGTGCGCGGGGATTTTGTCGGGTGAATATTTTTGAACTCGGTTATTCGAGTAAAATCGTAATTGTTCGGATAATTTACCGTCGCGGACTCCTGAAAATGTTCCGCATCGACCGTTTCAAATTTCATTTCCAAACTTCGATAAGGCAAGGAACCGAATTTATTTCTGAAAAACTCGTCAAGCTGACCGGTATAAATTATTCGTCCCATAAATTTTTGACCGAAAAGATACATTTCCCGACCGTGAAACCCGACTGCCTCGTGGAAATCCGTATTAAGCAGAAGTTTTATATTTTTGTGCGTCAACATATTTTTTACAAGCGCGGTATAACCTTTTTTCGGCACGGCTTGAAATCTGTCGTTAAAATATCTGTCGTCGCGCCCGATGTAAATCGGCACCCGCGCAGTCACCGCCCCCGCAATCTGATCGGGAGTTTGACCCCACTGCTTTTCCGTGTAATGCAGAAAAACTTTTTCGTAGACATAATCAGCCAAAAAGCGCAAATCTTCGTCCGCAGATTTTTTTAACTCAAGAATCGGAACTTTTTGCCCGTAATCAAAACTTTGCAACAGCGCATTTTCCAAACGATCCGCCAAATTTTTCGGGAAAACTTTTTGAATCGTGTTGAAGTTGAAGGGAATCGGCACGGGCTGACCGTCAATCATTGCGCAAACTCGGTGCTGATAAACGTCCCACTCGGTGAATTGAGAAAGATATTTCCAAACGTCCTCAAAATCCGTGTGAAAAAGGTGCGGTCCGTACTTATGAATCAAAATTCCGTTTTCGTCAACTTCGTCGTAACAATTCCCGGCCACATGCCGCCGACGTTCAATCAGTAAAATTTTTTTATTCTGTTGACTCGCGAAACGTTCGGCCAAAACCGCGCCTGAAAGTCCCGCGCCGATAATTATAACGTCAAACATCTTTTTGCCTCCGTTCAAAATAAGAATTTTCTTTTTGCAAATAAGATATTCAGTTTTTGAGAATTTTTGAGAAAATATAACGATTGTAAAAGTTCTGCAATATACCCCATATGTCTGGGAGGAACGGTTATTCCATCTTCAAACAAATATTTTTCATAAGCGTTCAATATATCGAAAAGCCATTCGGCGTAATTACAAAAAATTTCTTTCTTAACGATAAAAATATTTGACGACAGTGATACCCCCCCCCCATTACAGATTGTAAATCACCCATATAATCCGAATGCTTGTTCATAATGGCATTCTTCAACTGTTTTATAAACAGAACATTGTTTGCTGACGAAGGAAAACTCGAAGGTAATCTTGGGTATAACAATTGCTTCCACAAGACTATCGAAGGCTCAGGAACGATAGCATCAACCCCATTTGACAAAACGGACACCAATTCATCTTGAGTAAAATCAAAAACACGGCTATAAAAATTAAAACCGACATACTCTTTCAAGTGTTCGTTTTTGAAAATCCACCACAACGCAGTCAATTCGCAATGAGTAGGATTTTTGTAAGAAATATTTTCGCCGGTATCATCTCTTAAATTACACATTTTTATTTGGCTCAGTGCGGCACCGGCTTGTATGTATTCTGCGAATTTCGGAAAACGCTCTACGGCATCGGTTACATCGTCGCGTTGCTTATGCAAATCAAACTGCGAAGTTACGACATAAATTTTTAACTTATCGTCTAAATTTTTAATCGGTTTATCACGCTTTGGAACGGTGAAGTTGATATTCCAACCGTATTTTTTTACATACTGAAATTTTTCTTTAATCGGCAGAGAGCAGAACATTCTAAATGCGTAATAAACATTCTCAAAGCCTTCATTTTTCAGTAAATTAAAATATTCCTCTTGCATACCTGCCATGGGCGTTAAAATAATAGTGCCGCGACGTTCTTCCTCACTTATCATTTTAACGTTTTTGATGGGAAGCCCATCATTTACAGGCAGAGGTTCAAATTCGTCAGGAATGACATACGTGTCAAAATGACAGCTAAGCAAATTCTCCAACAAGTTTTTTTGATAATGAAGCACACTCCTTCTCGTGCCAAACAACATCAAAGGACTCTTAAACAAATGAAAAACCTCCTCAATCAAAATACTTCAAAGCCTTCGCCGCAATATCCTTGCGACAGTGCATATTTTCAAAATTTATCACGTCGACGCATTTGTAAACTTTTTCGATAGCAGATTGAATATTTTTTTCGGTAACTGTCACGCCAAGAACTCTGCCACCCGAAGTCAACATTTTTCTGTCCCCTGTATCCTGTCCACTGTCCGCTACTTTTGTCCCCGCATGAAAAATTTTTGCGCCGAGTGATTCAGCTTTTTTAATTCCGTCAATCGGGAAATTTTTTTTGTAAGATTTCGGATAACCGCCGCTCGCCAAAATTACGCAAATTGCAAAATCTTTGCTCCAAGAAATTTTTTTCTCGGAAAGATTTCCCCCCGCGCAAGCAAGCATAATTTCAAGCAAATCACTTTTCAAAAGCGGAATGACAACTTGAGTTTCCGGGTCGCCGAATCTGCAATTGAATTCCACGACTTTCGGCTCACCGTTTTGAATCATCAGTCCCGCATACAAACAGCCTCGATAAATAATTTTTTCTTCGTTGAGTGCGGCGATAATCGGATTTAAAATTTTTTCCTGAACTTTTTTCATAACATCGGGATTTACGACAGGTGCAGGCGCATAAGCTCCCATTCCGCCGGTATTCAAGCCCTCGTCGCCGTCAAAAATTCTTTTGTGATCTTGCGCGGGAATCATCGGCAAAATAATTTTTCCGTCCGTGAAGGCCAAAACAGATGCTTCTTCGCCGTCCATAAATTCTTCGAGGACAATTTTTTTCCCCGCATCACCGAAATTTTTCATCTCGTCGAGAGCGTTTAAAGCCTCGTCAAAATTTTTTGCAATGATAACGCCTTTGCCCGCCGCAAGTCCGTCAGCTTTTATGACAATCGGAAAATTTTGCGACGAAATATAATTTTTTGCATCGGAAAGATTGTCGAAGACTTCAAAATTTGCGGTGGGAATTTTATATTTTTTCATGAGATTTTTTGCAAAAATTTTACTGCCTTCAATTTGCGCCGCTTTTTTATTGCAACCGAAAGATTTAATCCCGACTTTTTCAAGTTCGTCAACAAGGCCGTTCACAAGGGGAATCTCTGGCCCGACGACAACAAAATCAATATTTTTTTCCTGCGCGAATTTCACAATGTCAGAATTATTTTCCGCAGAAATATTTTTGACGCACTCGGCAAAATTTTCGATGCCGGGATTTCCGGGAATCGCATAAAATTTTTTCAGCAAAGGACTTTGAGAAATTTTCCAAGCCAACGCATGTTCACGTCCACCGCCGCCAATCAATAAAACATTCATAAAAATTTCTCCTTTCGATTGAAATTTATTTGTCAAAAAAATTTTTTGATTTTTTAAAATCAGGATAATGTCTGAAAATCGGTAAAACTTCCCTGTTTTCGAATGTCAGCAATCAACTTTCCCGCGCCATCATTGATAATTATACCGAAAGTTGCCGATAAATCAAACAGGCTTTTTTGAAATACGCAATTTTATTTCTCAGAAAAATCTGTTGTCTGCATTCCCGACAGGTCAAATGCCGTCGTTTGCCAACACGCCCCGGTTCCGCAGAAGTTAAAACGGCAAATAAAATAAAAAATCCCGTCGAAAAAGCGGGATATTTTTTTTTAGAAGCGTTAATTCACGCGGCAAGAATTTTCAAAAATCAGTTCAAAGGTTGAACCGCGCCCGATTTCACTTTGCACGGCGATTTTTATTTTATGTTCGTCGGCAATCCATTTCGCAATCGAAAGACCGAGTCCCGCAGAAATTTTTTCGTCGTCGGATTTTGTGCGGGATTTATCTGCGCGGAAAAATCTGTCAAAAATTTTTTCTCTGTCCTCCGCAGAAATTCCGATACCGCTGTCGATAATTTTCACCGCCGCAAAATTTTTTTCGCTCTCGACTTTCACAAAAATTTTTTCCGTGCTGTAATTCATCGCGTTGCTTAAAAATTCACGGAACATTTTTTTGAGAAATTCGGGGTCGCCGTTAAACTCAAAATTTTCACCGCTTGAAAAATTTATTCGCGGATTATTTTTTATGACGGATTTTAAAATTTCGTTGAGTTCGACGGGAATTTTTTTCAGCGATAAATTTCCTTCATCCGCCCGCGCCAGAAATAAAAGTTTTTCGATAAGATTCTGCATTCCCGCCGCAGAATTTTTTATTGCCGCAGTCGATTCTTCTCGCAAATCTTTTTCCGCGCCGTAACTTTCCAAAATTTCCGAATAACTTTTTATCACGGTTATCGGCGTGCGAAATTCGTGAGAAACATCCGAAATAAATCTTTTTTGCCGTGTGAAACTGTCTTCCAACCGCTCAAGCATTTTGTTAAAGCTGTCTGAAAGTTCGCTGACTTCGTCGCAGGATTTTTTTATTTCAATTCGCTTGCTTAAATTTCCCGCAGAAATTTCTTCCGCCGCCAAAGCAACTTTCCGCAACGGGAATAAAATTTTTTTGCTCAAAATATTTCCGAAAATCAACGCCAAAATCAAGCCGACGACATCAAACAGCGCAAGAATCGTCAACAAATTTTTTATGAACTGTTTTTCAAACGTTATCAGCTTGAACAGGTGGAAATGAAAAATTTCTCCGCCGACTTCAACCGGCAAATCTTTGTAATAAAAAAAAGAGTGAGGCGTTTCAATCAGCTGATAATTTTCGCTTGACCAGAAAGGCGGATCTTTTCGGATATTCTGCAAAATTTTTTGAGTCGCGGGCATATTCGGGTTGCTGTCCACAATCGAATTTCCCGACTCGTCAGTGATTCGATAGACGACGCTCGGCAAAATTGCTCCGATTGCGGAAAAACTTTTATCGATTGTTTTCAAAGTCGAAATTCTTTCCATCGTGCGTTCAATCGAAATATTTAAAGCCCGCTCCGCCTGATGATGAAAAAGATAATAAACTCCCGCAGTCGTCCCGATATTTGTCAACAAAATTGTCACCGCGAAAATTATTGCGTAAGTCAAACTTATTTGTGAGGAAAGTTTTTGTCTTTCGCGAAATTTTAAAAATTTTTCACGCAGGTTGGAGAAAAAAACTTTTTCGCTCGCCCGACTAATCGCGAATGACATAACCCACGCCCCGCATCGTGTGAATATATTTTTCGCCGAAACGATCGTCAATTTTCGTGCGAAGATAACTGATGTAAACGTCGACGACATTTGTATTTCCAAGAAAATCATAGCCCCAAACTCTCTGCAAAATTTGATCGCGGTTTATGACATTTCTCTTGTTTTCGACAAGATATTGCAAAAGTTCAAATTCCTTGTGCGTGAGTTCGACGGGCTCGCCTTTGACGGTCACTTCGCAACGCTCGGGATATAAAATCATATCGCGGACAACATAACGCTTTGTATCGTCCTCGCGAATTTTTTCATTGTAACGTTTCAAAATTCCGCGAATCCTCGCCAAAAGTTCTTCGGAGGCGAAAGGTTTTGTCATGTAATCATTCGCGCCCAAGTCCAGACCTTCGACCTTGTCATCAATTTCATCCCGCGCAGTCAACATAATTATCGGCACGTCGCTGACTTCTCGAACTCTTCGGCAAATTTCCATTCCGTCCATTTCCGGGAGCATCACATCAAGCAGAATCAGCGCAAATTTTTCCTGCATAATTTTTTCATAAGCCCGCCGCCCGTTGTATTCGATTGCGGTTTTAAATCCGGCTTTTTCCAAAGTTATCTGCAAAAATCGCGCGATAGTTTTTTCGTCTTCTACAATGAAAATTTTTTTTGCCTCGTCCATTTAAATCCCTCCAAAAAAATATTTCGCCGAAATTTTATAGAAAAAATTTTTTTCTTTCAATAGCCGAAAGATTTTTTAATGAAATTTTAATTTTCATGGGTAAAAAAATTTGACAAAATTGACGGGACGGGGGAAAATACGACGTAGGATTTTTTCAACTAAAAGTTTTTTTTGAGAGGGTGGTTTTCATGAATATTGACAACGCAACGCCTAACAAAACTTTGACAGGCACGAATGACAGCGATTCTATCAAAAATTCGGGTGCGCTGGTTAAAATTTATGCGCAGGGCGGATCTGATACTATCGATAACTCCGCCAATCTCGTTACAATTTCGGGCGGTGCTGATTCCGATAAAGTTACAAATTCCGGATCGAATGTCAGAATTTCTCTCGATGCCGGCGATGATTATGCTTATAATAATTCAGGTTCAGATGTAAAAATTTATGGCGGCGCAGGTAAAGATGTAGTCAATAATAAATTTAGTAAAGTTTCAATTTATGGCGGCGCGGATAATGATTCGATTCGTAATTACGGAAGTGTCAGTGTTTTTGTTGACGGCGGCGCAGGTGATGACACTATTGAAAATGATTACGGCGGCAGCTCAAATGTAACAATCAATGCGGGCGCGGGTAATGATTCTGTTTATAGTTACGGCAGGAATACTTCAATTTCAGGTGGTGCAGGGGACGACACTATCTACACTGGAGATGGAGATAATGTAACAATCAACGGCGGTAAAGGCGATGATGTCATTACGACTCACAGTAATAGAGTCATTCAATACACATATGGCGACGGCGATGACACAGTTATTGGCTTTAATTCTAACGATACATTGCAAATTACAACGCCGAAAAAATTTACTACAATGACGGGCGGAAATGATTTATATTTTATTTTTGATACCGGCTCAATCACTTTAAAAAATGTTACTACTGCGAATGTCGTTACAATCAAGGGCGGCGGCACTGATGACGGCGATTCTGATACAGATTCTGACGGCGGCGATTCCGATTCTGACAACACTTGGAAAATTTCGGGCACAAAGGCAACTCATGGA
>CAJOCT010000074.1 GCA_905236725.1 uncultured Selenomonadaceae bacterium
ACACCAGCCAAGCGTAAACGAAAATATGCCGTTTCGCTGTCTGTCATATGTTGCCGAGTTACTGAATAAATTGGTGAAGGATAAGCGAAAAATATATAGGAAGTCACTGATAAAATTTCCTGCTCCTAAATTTTTTGTACTTTATAACGGCGACGAGGACGAGCCGTTGGAAAAAGTTATGAGATTGTCGGAGGCTTTTGGTGATGATAATTCTGCTTTGGAATTGATAGTGAAGGCATACAACATCAACTGCGGATTAAATCAGCCATTGTTGGCGAAATGTGGTTATCTTAATGATTACAGTACGCTTGTCGGCAAAGTAAAAGAAGGAATAACAGACGGATTGCCACGCCGTCAAGCTATAAGCCATGCCGTTAAATTCTGCATTGCAAACGGAATTATGAAAGGATATTTGGAAGAACATTCGGAGGAGGTATTTAATATGTTGGCGTTGGAATGGGATAAAGACCTTGCTTTGCAAGCTCGTTTTGACGATGGTTTCGATACGGGGCACGAGAAAGGCGTTGAATCCGTTGCTTTAAATTTGCTTAATATGGGAATGGAGTTTGAACAAATTCAGACGGCGACTAAACTTTCCTTTGAACGCATTGAGGAATTGGCGAAGAAATTAAAAAGATAGTGCGTATGTTGAGGAGCGAGAATTTTATGGGGAAGTCATTTAACGAAAATTCGCGAGTAAAAATTCCTGCGCTTGTCCATTTGACACGCTTGAATTATAAATACGTTTCTTTCAAGAGTGCTACCGAACAAATTGATGTTGAAACAAATATTTACAAGAAAAGTTTGGGAATTGCGTTGAATAAAATTAACGCCGTTGAATTTAACGATTCCGATGTTGACGATTTAGTTCGCGATATAAAAAATATTTTGACTGCGGAAGATTTGGGCAGGAAATTTTATGAAAAATTGCAGTCTGGTATTGATGAAAATATTCGGCTGATTGATTTTAAAAATCCTGAAAATAATATCTTTGAAATTATGACGGAAGTTCCTTATCGAAACGGCAAAGACAGTTTTCGTCCTGACATTACGATTTTTATAAACGGATTGCCTCTTGCGTTCGTTGAAGTAAAAATTCCCGATAACAAAGACGGAATTCAAGCCGAATACAATCGAATGAATGAAAGATTTTCACAGGAAAAATACCGGCGTTTTGCAAATATCACTCAGCTGATGATTTTTTCAAATAACAGCGATTATGATGACGAAGAATTTATTCCGTTGGAAGGCAGTTTTTATGCGTCAAGTGACTATCAAAAATTATTTTTCAACAGGTTCCGCGAAGAAAATTCGAAAATTTACAGTCAAGTCGTTCCGATTGATGAATCTGTAGAAAATAAGATTCTGTACGATACAAATTATTTGTCGATAAAGTCAACGCCTGAATATGAAACAAATTTAAATCCGCTTTCACCGACGAATAAAATTTTGACTTCGCTTTTATCTCCCGAACGCATTATTTTTATTTTGAAATATGCGTTTGCTTATGTTGAAGATTCAACTTCGGCAGGAATAAAAATAATCCAGAAACATATAATGCGTTACCAACAACTTTTTGCCACATTCGGAATAAAACAAATGCTGGAAAACGGAATGAAACACGGAATTATTTGGCATACGCAGGGAAGCGGTAAAACTGCGCTCGCTTATTACAGCGTAAAATATTTGACGGATTATTATCAAAGACAAAATTTTGCGACGCAATTTTATTTCATTGTAGACAGACTCGACCTTGCTCAACAATCATCAGGAGAATTTCGCAAACGTGGTCTTGAAGTTCACGAAGTATTTTCCAAAGAAAATTTTATTGAAACCATTCAGCGTTCCGGCAATTTCGGCAACACAGGCAAACTTTCAATAAATGTTGTCAACATTCAAAAATTTTCAGACGGATCGGTTGCAAGGGATTCAGATTTTAATGTTAATGTTCAGCGAATATATTTTATTGACGAGGCACACCGCGATTATAAATGGGACGGTTCGTTTCTTGCACGACTGATGAAATCAGACAGAAACGCGGTTATGATTGCATTAACCGGAACGCCTTTAATTGGAGAATTTAAAACGCGCGATATTTTCGGAAAATATATTCACACTTATTATTACAATCAATCAATTGCCGACGGTTACACTCTGCGACTTATCCGTGAAGGAATTAAAACCGAATACCGATTGAAATTGAAAAATGTTTTGTCAGGATTAGAGAAAGAAATTTCAAAAGGCTCGTTGAAGAAAAAAGATATTTATTCCCACGAAAAATATATCTCGCCGCTCGTCGATTACATCGAAAAAGATTTTTCTGAAAGTCGTTTGCGTTTAAATGATTCGACTGTCGGAGCAATGATTGTTTGCGATTCATCAGAGCAAGCGAAAAAAATTTGTTCGACGTTAAAAAATCGAAAAAATTTTTCTGCCGAACTGATTTTACACGACGAAGAAAATATTGAGGACAAATGCACAAATTTTAAGCAGGGAAAAATTGATTTTTTAGTCGTGTTTCAAATGCTTTTAACCGGCTTTAACTCTCCGCGATTAAAAAAACTTTATCTCGGAAGAAAAATTAAAGAACATAATTTATTGCAGGCTTTAACTCGCGTCAATCGTCCTTACAAAAATTTGCGTTTCGGTTATGTCGTTGACTTCGCCGACATTCAAAACGAATTTGATAAAACCAATCAAGCATATTTGAAAGAATTGCGGGAAGAACTTGGAGAAAATTTCTCGACCTACCAAAAAATTTTTAAAACTCGTGAAGAAATTGAAAACGATTTGGATTTTGTCAAAGAAAAATTTTTCTCATTCAATACCGACAACGCAGAAATTTTTTCCGAACAAATTAAATCCGTCGAAGATATGAAAATTTTGCGTGAATTGCGTCGTGCGACCGAAATTTATAAAGAATGTTTCAACCTCGCCGAAAATTACGGCTACTCCGATTTAAAAAATAAATTTAATCTCGAAAAAATTTTAGATTTCGCCCAAATTATTAACAATCGTTTAAATTTGCTGAATCAGAAAGAAATTTTTAATAATCCAAATGATATTTCCGCACTCATCAGCCTTGCAATGGATAATCTCGAATTTTCTTTCAAAAAAATTTCCGAACAAGAAATGGAAATTGCCGACAAATATTTGGAGATTTACAAAAAAGTTTGCAGAGAATTTGAAATCAACACCGACAAAGAAGACATTGAATATCTCACTCTGATTGAAGAACTTCAAAAAATTTTGGCAAAAAATAATATCGAAGAAATGACTGCGGACGAAATGCACGCTCAACAGATTAAACTTGAAAGCCTTCGCAAAAATATTCACGACCTCAACGAAAAAAATTTCCGCCTGACTTCAAAATATTTCGGCGACAAAAAATTTATGCGGATTCATAAAAAATTCGTTCAAAAATTTTCCCAGCAAAAAATTTTTGAAATTCTTGTCTTGATGAAAAAATCCGTTGACGACGAACTTTTTCAAAATTTTTCCGTGACAGACAACAAAGATTATTTTCAAAGCGAAATTTTGAGATTTGCGAGGAAAATTTTTAAACAGTTTTCAATTACGGTGACACTCGACGAAATTAAAAATTTTGCCGAAATTGTTGCTCAAGAATATTTGAACGAAAGGAATTTTTAACTTGAAAGAAATTCAGCAACAAACTTATGAAATGATTGACAACTTGAAGGCAATTTGCACAAATTACGGGCTCGGCAACACCGGCAACGAATATAAAATTATCACGGAAATTTTTTTGTATAAATTTCTCAACGATAAATTTTTTTACGAATTGAAAAAGTTGGACGAGTTTAAAGCAAAGACGACGAGAGAAATTGAAAAAATTCTTGCCGAAATGTCCGAAGAAGATTTTGAACTTGTAAAAATTGATTTGCCGACGAGCGTTGCAATTTTAAAACCGCCTCAATTTGTTTCGACTCTTTTTAATCAGCAAGCCAAGCAAGATTTTCATAAAATTTTTGACGACGCACTTGCAGAAATTTCCGAGAACAACGAAAAAATTTTTTCTGTGAAGTCCGGCGAAGGAACTGCGGTAAAACTTTTTGAAAAAATTTCAAATTACGTCGTCCAATCCGAAAAGCGAGATAATTTTTGCAAGGCGATTATTTCAAAACTTGCCGATATAAATTTTGAATCGATGTTTGAACAAAAATTTGATTTTTTCGCAGATATTTTTGAATATCTCATCAAAGATTACAACAAAGATTTTGGAAAATACGCCGAATATTACACTCCGCACTCAATCGCACAAATTATTTCAAAAATTCTGGTGACGGAAAAAATTTTCAGTGCAAAAATTTATGATCCTGCGGCAGGTTCCGGAACTTTAATTTTGTCGCTGGCTCATGAAATCGGAGAAAATAATTGCACGCTTTACACTCAAGATATTTCTCAAAAATCGAATGAAATTTTGCGTCTTAATTTAATTTTGAATAATTTGGTTCATTCTCTGCCGAATGTAATTCAGGACGATACACTTTTAAATCCTCGTCACCTTAACAAACAAAAAAATTCTATCGCAACTTTTGATTTTGTCGTGAGCAATCCGCCTTTCAATATGGATTTCAGCGAAACTCAACAAATTTTGACGGGCGACAATTACAGGTCAAGATTTTTTGCGGGCGTTCCGAATATTCCCGGCAAGAAAAAAGATTCTATGGCTATTTACCTGCTTTTCATTCAACACATAATAAAAAGTATGGGCGAACGCTCAAAAGCCGCTCTCGTGGCTCCTACGGGCTTTTTAACGGCATCTTCGGGAATCGCTCTAAAAATTCGCAAATACATCGTTGAAAATAAAATTTTGCACGGAGTTATTTCCATGCCGCCAAATATTTTTGCAAACACCGGAACGAATGTTTCAGTCATTTTTCTCGACAAAAGCGAAAATAAAAAAATTTTGCTGATGGACGCTTCCAATCTCGGCACCAAACAAAAAATCGATAAAAATCAGCGAACTTATCTTTCAGACTCCGAAATTGAAAAAATTATTTCCACTTTCAACAAAAAAATTGAAATTGACGACTTCAGCGTACTTGTTGGGCTTGATGAAATCGCTCAGAAAAATTTTTCTTTCAGCGCAGGACAATATTTTAAAGTCAAAATCGATTATGTTGACATCTCGGAAGAAGAATTTCAAAACAAGATCCAAAATTTTCAAGCCGACCTGCAAAAATTTTTCGCCAAAGGTCATGAACTCGAACAAAATATTTTAACTCAACTTCAAAATTTGCATTTGCAATAATTTCTTTATAAAATTTCTGCGGAGGTGTCAAAAATGAAAAATATCGATGAAGAAAAAATTTCTGACAGAAATGAGTATCTCAAAAAAAAATACGGGATTGACGGAAAAAATTCTATTACCGCGTCGCTCATCGGAATTTTGAAAAATAATGAAGATTACGAAGACAAGAAAGACGAATACTTGAGGAAAAAATATGAACTTGCTTATTGATTCAAATATTTTGTTGGATATTTTGCAAGAACGCGAGCCGTTCATAATCGATTCCTATAAAATTTGGACTTTGTGCGAGACAAAACAAGTTTTCGGATTTATTTCGGCAATCACTTTTGCAAATATCTCCTACATTATGCGAAAACAAATTCAGCCTGACAATATCGACCATATTCTAAAAAGAATGAGCCAAATTTTTTACTTCGCCGACTTAAAATTTTCGGATTTGGAAAATGCGGCTGCTTTAAAATGGAAAGATTTTGAAGACGCGATTCAATATGTGACTGCCGAAAGAATTAATGCCGACTACATTATCACGCGCAACATTAAGGATTTTGAAAATACAAAAATTCCTGCGATAACTCCCAATGAATTTCTTGAACAGGTGATTCGATGAAAAAATTTACTCGGCGACTTTTGCAAAATAAATTTAAATTCTTACTCGAAAATCAAATTTCCAACCGGTTAAATAATTTAATCTATACAAAAAATCCCAAGCCTGAATAAAATCTATACAAAAAGTCTTTCCGATAAAATTTTAATTTTGCGTCACAACGCCATTTGTTAAAAATTTTCCCGCTCAAATGTCAGATTTCAAATTTCTGCATTTTGCGGGAATTTTTTTTTGCAAATTTTTAAAGGAAAAAATTTTTTCGCGCTGAAATATTTTTCTCAAAAAAATTTTTTATTTTGGGAAGTGATTCGATGAAAAAAATTTTACTCGATTGTGTTGATATTTTAGATTTTAAGAGAATTCCACTTTCTGCAAATGAACGCGAAAAAATGAAAAAAATTTATCCTTACTATGGAGCGCAAGGAATAATTGATTATGTTGAAGATTTTATTTTTGACGGCGAATACATTTTAATTGCGGAAGATGGAGAAAATTTACGCTCATTAAATAAAAATATTGCAACTTGGGCGACAGGAAAATTTTGGGTCAATAATCACGCTCATATTCTCGGTGATAATGGAAATTCAAATTTGAGATTTATTTATTATTTTTTAAGTTCAATGGACTTAAGAAAATATGTAACAGGTTCAGCACAACCAAAACTTAATCAATATAATCTTGCAAATTTAGAAATTGATTTGCCGCCGCTTGAAATTCAAAAAAAAATCGGAAATTTTTTGTATTCGCTGGACGAAAAAATTTCTCTCAACAAAAAAATAAATGCCACTCTCGAAGAAATGGCAAAAACTATTTACGATTATTATTTTGTGCAATTCGATTTTCCCGACGAAAACGGCAAGCCTTACAAGTCGAGCGGCGGTAAAATGATTTTTTCTCCTGAACTTCAAAGAGAAATTCCTTTTGGCTGGGAAGTTGGAAATCTGGAAAATAAAATCTCAATTACTCGTGGCATTAGTTATTCGTCAGAAAATATTTCAAATTCCAATGGATTTCCAATGATAAATTTGGCATCTATTGACAGAAAAAGAAATTACATTCCTGAAGGATTAAAATTTTTTGAAGGAAAAATTTCAGACGATAAAAAACTTAAAGCTATGGACATGTTAATTGCTTGCACTGACTTAACGATGAAGGCAGAAATTATTGGTAGCCCAATCTTAGTGATGAATGACAGAGAATATATTTTTTCAATGGATTTGGCAAAATTGACAATTTGCGATAAAAATATCGAAAATTTATATCTTTACATGACTTTGAGAACAAAATTTTATCATAAATATATAACCGGCTTTGCTTCCGGCACAACAGTTTTACATCTTGATACAAATGGAATCAACTTGTATAAAATTTTAATTCCACCAAAAAATTTACAGAAAAAATTTTGTAAAGTAATGGAGAAAATTTACTTAGAAACTTGCAAAAATATTTCAGAAAATAATTTACTGGAAAGATTAAGAGATTTTTTGTTGCCGATGTTGATGAACGGTCAAGTCGGCTTTAAGGAGGAGTAAAAATGCTTTACAAATACGCGACGTGGAAAGAAAAAGACTCTGATAACTTCACGAAAAAAAATATCAAAGGATCAAAATTGTATTTCAATACTCCCGACAGTTTTAATGATCCGTTTGATACTTCACCCAACTATGATATACCGCCTTTAACTCGTGAGAAGTTGCTCGACCTTTTCGCAAAACAAAATTTCGGTAAATATGACGCTGATTTAATTGCGGAGGCTTGCAAAATTTCCAGTTTAGAATTTAACAAAATTTTTAAAGGTATGGACTACGACCGAGCACATAACGCGAAACGTGGCATCACCTGTTTTTCAAGGAAAAATGACAACATTTTGATGTGGTCACATTACGCATATAATCATCAAGGAGTTTGTCTTGGATTTGACATAGATGAAAACGACGAACACCTGACAAAATTTTTTGATGAAAGCAAAAACAAACATTTATTTTCAAGTGCAAACGGCAATGCTTGCAGAATATTTCCGATGAAGTATGTTTCATACGACGAGCGTCCTCTGATTGATATGAGCGATGAAATGAAAAGTTGGGCAGAAGTATTAACCTTTAAATCTAACTTGTGGAAATATGAGGAAGAAGTACGCATTGCCATTCTTAGTCTCAGTCAAAATCAAATTATTTTTCCGAGAACTCTCCATTATAAACCGAGTTCTTTGAAAGAAATTATTTGTGGTGCGAACATGAAATTGGGGACTTTCATAAAATTAAAAGATTTTGCAGAAAAATTACCGAATGAAATTTCTATTTCCGTCGCCACGCTTAGCGACACTTCGTACGAATTGAATATAAAAAAGTTAAACGCAGATGCTTTGAAAAAAATCATTGAAAATTATTGCGGACTGATTTCATCAAGCAACAATATATTCGCTCATTCCAAAATTTCAAAAATCCAACTCAGTCAAAGGAAAATTCAAGAACATTGGACTGAATCCGTCAAAAATATTTTAATGCACAGGGCAATATCAGATTTTAAATTGAACGAGTTCAATATCGCTGACATGATTAAACAAGGCGGCAAAAAAATTTCCGACATACTCAACGCAGAAGACGTCACGTTGTCCAATTTTATGGACTCTATGGCAAAAAATATAAAATACTTGGCGAAAAAATAAAAGATTGGGCGGAGTACCGTCAGCTTTGAGTTGGAGTTATAATTCAGCCGAACTTCTGCGAAAGAATTTAATTTTAAGTTCTAGCTTTATGTAATGGTCGCTGAGGTTTTTTTGAGCTTTTCACGACTTACACCGGCTCAATAATTTTACGCGAAAAATTGGAAAGAAGTTGTTGAGGAATATATGATTTGAACCTACAACTT
>CAJOCT010000075.1 GCA_905236725.1 uncultured Selenomonadaceae bacterium
GAATCGTTTCATTGCGCTGCAAAACTAGTGTTTTTTTCCGTTTTCTGCAAGTTTTTTGGCGATATATTGCGACATTTTGTTAATTTTGCCGAAAAAACACATGAAGCTTACCCGTAGATATCTCGCCATTGTGGTAGCTGCCTTGCTGGGGGTGGCCACATTGTGGTGTACACGACACTCGGCGCAGCCACAACAGTGGCATGATAATGTGGGTGTGGTGTGGACTACCGACTATCACATCACCTATATGGCAAGTTCTAACTTGAGCGACTCTATCCAGGCTGTGCTGCAAGCCATCGACCGCAGCGCATCGGTCTACAACTCCAAGTCGCTTGTCTCGCAGTTCAATGCGGGACAGACGGTGATGGCCGATGCCATACTTGACACGCTCTGTCGCGTCTCGCGCATGGTGTGGCAGCAATCGGGTGGGGCATTCGACCCCACGGTCATGCCGCTGGTCAACGCCGGTGAGAGCGTCAAGCTGTTCGGCGTATTCAAGAACCATCCCACCTACGGCGAGCAGTTCGCGGTATCGGCGTTGCGGATAAAGTTAAAACGTCCACGCCCGCCGATAACGAACGAATTTTTTCTTTTTGTTTAACGCCGAATCTCTGTTCTTCGTCGATGATTAAAAGTCCCAAATTTTTGAACTCGATTTTTGAATTTAAAATTGCGTGAGTGCCGATTAAAATATCAATCTGTCCTGCGCGGAGTTTTTGCAAAGTTATGCGCTGTTCTTTAGCCGTGCGAAATCTGCAGATTACATCGACTGTCGGCAAAAATCCCGCGAATCTTTCGGAAAAAGTTTGAAAATGTTGTTGAGCCAAAACCGTCGTCGGCACCAACATTGCAACTTGTTTTCCGTTCATCGCCGCCTTGTATGCCGCACGAATCGCAATTTCAGTTTTTCCAAATCCGACATCTCCGCAAATAAGTCTGTCCATCGGCTTTGAACTTTCCATATCGGCTTTGACTTCGGCGAGTGCTTTGAGTTGGTCGGGCGTTTCTTCGTAAGGAAAATTTTTCTCGAAATCAATTTGAGTGTCGTCGTCTTCGGCGAATGCGAAACCTTCAGCCGCCTTTCTTTCCGCGTAAATTTCGATAAGTTTTTCCGCAATATCTTCAACCGCCGCCTTCGCCCGACTTTTCGCGCGAATCCAGTCGCCCGATCCCAAAGTCGAAAGTTTCGGCGTAAAATCTTCTCCGCCGATATATTTTTGCAAAACCGATACCGCATCAGTCGGCAAATAAAGTTTATCGCCGCCGCCGTATTGAATGTGCAGATAATCTTTTTTTATGCCCTCAAACTCAAGAGTTTCCACGCCCAAATATTTTCCGATGCCGTTCGCCTCGTGAACAACGTAATCGCCGACTTTGATTTCTCGAAAATTTTTTATTTTCTCGCCGGGATATTTTGATTTAATTTTGCGCCGCTCAATTTGACTGCCGAAAATATCTTTTTCAGTTATGACCGCCAACTTTGCAGTCGAAAAAATAAAGCCTTCGGACAGATCGACAGATCGACAGATCGACAGATCGATAGTTGGGGGAAAGTTGCTTTGAATGATATTTTTTATCTCCGAAAGTTTTTTATCGCTTGAAAACAAAGTAAAAATTTTTCTGCCCAAATCCAAATAGCGTTGAACTTCGGAAATAAAAAAATCTTTCTGTCCGTTGAACGCGGGAATTTTTTCGGCGGTGATTCCGAAAGTCGCGTCAAGTTCTGCGGCAGGAATTTTTTTCAACATCAACTGCAAATAAATTAAACTTCCCGCACGAGAATTTTTTATCAGTTGGTCGAAGGTGAAAATATTTTTTTTCAACGCGGGATTTTCTTTTGTCAGTGCGTCGATACTTTCTTTGATTCGCGCAGGTTCGTCGAAAATAATCGCGGGATTTTTCGCGCAGGTCGTGAACGGCTCAAAATTTTTCCCGCCGTCAAATTTAATCGGCAAAATGTTTATTTCATCGAGATTTTTTTCGGATCGCAGAGTTTCGGGGTTTAAAATTCTGATTGAGTCAACAATTTCGTCGAAAAATTCCAGGCGATAAGGTTTGGGGGAATTTACCGCGAAAATATCGACAATCCCGCCGCGCACGCTGAATTTTCCGAAAGTGTCAACATCGTCAACTCTCTCATAACCGAAATTTACGAGCTTTGAAATTAAATCTTCCTGCGAAAAATTTTTCCCCACAGAAATTTTAATTTGCGCGTCGAAAAAATTTTTTGGCGAAAAATCTTTTTTAACCGCCGCAGTCGCCGTCGAAAAAATTATAATCGGTTCACCTTGAGCAATTCGCGAAAAAATTTCAATTCTTTTCGCAGTGCGTTCGAGTCCGGAAATTTCCGCGTTAATATCAAATAAATCGACTTCGGGCAATTCGACAGTTTCGACTTCGGGCAAAAATTCGGACAAATCATTTTGCCAGGCAGAAATTTTTTCTCTGCCGTCAACAAAAATAATCGTCGTTCGCGGATTTTTTTCAAACGCCGCCGCAATCACCGCAGTTTTTTGACTTCCCGAAAGCCCGTAAATTATAAATTCTTTTCGCCGAGAAAAATTTTCCGCAACCTCTTTAACAATTCCGTCGTTCAGCAAAGTTTCTAAAATTTTATGCATAAATTCACCCTTCACGATAAAAAAATTTTTGAATTGCAGTATAACATTTTCAGCCGAAAAAGGAAGATTTTTTTTAATGCCGAAAAATTAAGGCAAAAATTTTTTAAAATGAGTTGATAATTTGAAAGAAAAAACTTTAACGCCGATGATGGAGCAATACCAGGCGGCAAAAGAAAAAAATCGGGACGCACTGTTATTTTTCAGGCTGGGAGATTTTTTTGAAATGTTTTCGGAAGACGCGGTGACTGCCTCGCGGGAATTGGGCTTGACTTTGACGCACAGACAAGATTTTCCGATGTGCGGAGTGCCTGCGCATGCAGTCGAAAGTTATTTGCAAAAACTCGTCGCGAAAGGTTACCGCGTTGCAATCGTCGATCAAGTCGGCGATCCGAAGGGCAAGGGTTTGACTGAACGCGAATTGACGAAAATTGTCACGCCGGGCACGATTTTAACTGACGATACTTTGACGAACTCGAACAATAATTATTTGGTTTTGATTTTGGAATCGGGCGAAGAAATTGCACTTGCCGGAGCGGACGTTTCGACCGGCGAAATTTTTTATTGTCTTTACGAAGGTGCGGGGCGTGAACAAACTCTTTTCGACGAAATTTATAAACTTATGCCGCACGAAATTTTAATCACTGACGAACTGACTTTTGAACAACGTTTGCAAAATTTTGCGGAAATGAAACTCGAAACTTGCATTTTCACGAAAATTGAAATTGAGGGCGGGACAAATTTTTTGACCGAACACTTTGACGAAAAAGATTTTCCCGCCGCCGAACTTGCCGCCAATGCCGTCGAAAATCTTCTCGCTTACCTTCACAAAACAATTCGCACAAATTTAAACCACATTTCAAAACTCACTCGACTGGATTTAAAAAGTCATTTGATTCTTGACGCATCGACTTTGAAAAATCTTGAAATTATCCGCAGTCTTCGCGACGGTTCAAAAAAAAATACGCTGTTCGACGTTCTCGACTGCACAAAAACGCCTCTCGGAACTCGACTTTTGCGCAGAAGGCTTGAAACTCCTCTGACAGATCCTGCCGCGATTATGCGAAGACTTGACGCGGTTGAAGAACTTGTAAAAAATTTCACCGCGCGAAAAACTCTGCGCGAAACGTTGAAAGAAATTCACGACCTCGAAAGACTTATGACGAAAATTGAAGTCGGCTCGGCGAATGCAAGAGATTTAACCGCGCTGAAAATTTCCCTGCGCACTCTGCCGAAAATTCGCGCGGCTATGGAAAAAGTTTCTTCGGATATTTTGCTTGCCTGCCGCGACGGACTTGAAAATTTTTCGGAAGAAGTTAATTTAATTGACCGCGCAATTTCAGAAAATGCTCCTTTGACGGTTCGTGACGGCGGAATGATAAATCGCGGCTATGACGAAGAGCTCGACGAATACAGAAAAATTTCGCAGGACAGTCGCGCTTTTCTGCAAGAGTTTGAGGAGCGCGAAAAAAATCGTACGGGCATAAAAAGTTTGAAAGTCGGTTACAATCGCGTTTTCGGCTACTATATCGAAGTTCGTCACAGCGGCGCGGATAAAATCCCTGAAAATTACGTCCGCAAACAAACTTTGGTCAACGCAGAAAGATATATCACGCAGGAATTAAAAGAGTTCGAGACAAAAATTCTCGGTGCGCAGGAAAAAATTGTCACGCTGGAATATAATATTTTCTGCAAAGTCCGCGATAAAATTAAACAAAAACTTCCGCAAATTCAAGACACGGCTAAAAGAATCGCGCTGATTGACGTGACCGCCTCACTTGCCGAAACTGCGGCGGTCAACAATTACGTTCGCCCCGAATTGAATATTGACGGAGTGATTGCGATTAAGGACGGGCGACATCCGCTTGTCGAAAAAATTTTGACGAACAATCTTTTTGTCCCGAACGATACAAATTTAAGTTCAAACCGTTGCACGCTGATGATTATCACCGGTCCGAATATGGCGGGCAAGTCAACTTATATGCGGCAAGTCGCGCTGATAACTTTGATGGCGCAGGCGGGCAGTTTCGTCCCGGCAACTAGTGCGCACATTTCGCCGGTTGACAGAATTTTTACGAGAATCGGCGCGGGTGACGATTTGGTCAGCGGTCAGTCAACTTTCATGGTCGAAATGAACGAAGTCGCGCAAATTTTAAAATACGCCACGAATAACAGCCTGATAATTTTGGATGAAGTCGGGCGCGGGACTTCGACTTTTGACGGAATGAGCATTGCCCGCGCGGTGATTGAATACATCGACAAAAAAATTCGTGCAAAAACTCTTTTCGCAACGCATTATCACGAATTGACGGATCTCGCCGAAAATTCTGCTCACATAGAAAATTTTTGTACGGCGGTTAAAGAGCGCGGCAGTGAAATTATTTTTCTGCGGAGAATACGACCGGGCGGCGCGGATAAATCTTACGGGATACAAGTCGCGAAGTTGGCGGGACTGCCTAAAGTCGTAATGAAACGTGCCGAAGAAATTTTGCACGATATGGAAAATTCTATTCCGATAGAATCTGCCGAAACAAAAAAAAATGCGCCTCAACCGACGCAAAATCTTTTTGTTTCAAGAAGTTTGGAAGAACTCATAAAATTAGACGTAACGACTTTAACGCCCATCGAGGCAATGAACAAACTTTTCGATCTGCAAAAAAAAGCTCGTGAAGAATCGGGCAGTTAAACTCACAAAAAATTTTTGCAGGGAGAATTTTTTTTTGCAATTTTATCAAAGCCGATTCAAAAGATTTTTCTGCGGAATTATTTTTCAAAAATTACATCCCAGCCTGTTTTTGGAACTGTGCAACCTTCAATGTACCGAAAAATTTTTTGATGAAAATATCCGATGCGTTGTTGTTCGATTTATCGCGCTGACGAAAAATTTCACTTTTAATGACTTCTGCCCAAGTCGAGCAGTAAATATTTTTATCGAAAAGTAATTTTATCCGGTCGGTGAGCAAATTCGTCAAAATTCACTCCGCCGCTTTTTTTGATTTCCGAGCAACCGCCTTCTTTTCGCCGCCGACAGGATAATTCCGTGTGCGTCAGATATTTAAATTCAACGCCTGCAACAAGTTTAAAAATATTCCCCGCGTGTTTGACTTCCAAAAAATCATTTTCGCAAATTGAAAATTTCGGGTCATACGTCAAGCGCAAATCCTCCGTGATTTTTTGCATCGCCTCGTTCGGTGGCAATGTTTTTATTTCCCTCAACTTCATAACCTCGCGGCGTTGCAAAAATTATTTTCCCGTCTTTTTCATAACGTTCAAACTCCGCCAATGCAAAGTGCCTTTGTGTTGGGGGCTTTTTCCTTGAGTTTGTCCCGCTCAAATTCTGCCGTCCGACATTTTGGAAAGTCGAGCCTCTTCTTTTTTGCGCTGTTCCTCGCGCTGTTTATAATCGTTTTCCCATTGCGTTTTGGCTTTTGAAATCGCCGCGTCAACAATCGCTTGAACGTCAACAGAATTATTTTCCGTCGAAGTTTCGGCAGGTTGATTTTCAGCAGGATTTTCGGCGTTTGAAGTTTCGGAATTTTCCCCGTCACCTTCCGCGTAAAGCTGTAAATCAAACTTCATTTCTCATTCCTCCAATAAAAAAAGCACTCCGCTTTTTGCAAAGTGCTTATAAAAATTTTTATCTTACTCAAATTTAAATTTTGTCGGGACGCTCATTTGACTTCTAAAAATTTGTGCTTGATTGTCGGTAATCAAAATTGCGTCATTCGACGTAAAATTTTCTCGCAAATATTTAATTAACGGCTTGCAAAGTTCCTGAAAATTTTTTAACTCGGCAAGCTGTTTTTTTGTTTTTTCGTCATTAAAATTTTCCATTCTACCACCTCAAAAGTCAACGTCTTTTGAAAAATTTTTCAAAATTATCATCTTCCCATAAAAAAATCGCCCTTTTCCGAGCGATTTTATAAAATTTCTATTTGTTTAATTCATTTTCCACAAAAAATTTTTTAAATACAGTTGACAAAAACCCGTCACTGGCGTAAAATTCGTTTGTACGTTAAAAACAAAACAAATCCACAAAGTAGGCGGGTTTCTTATTGTCAATTTTAGCACCGCCTTTTGTGTTTGTCAAGAAATTTTGAAAGGAGTGATTTTTCTTTGCAAAAATTTCTCTCGAAAGGAGGTGTCAAATTGGAATCCAAAATCAAAATGCACTTGAGCGATTGGGCTGGTGCTAAAGAAAATGTTTCGACTTTGTATGATGAAATTTTGAATTTAGTTCCGCAAGGAAAAATTATTGTAGCAGAATATTTGCTCAATGGTCTTATCGAAAGAGCCGAAGACGCGGGAACTTATTTTGAAAATGCCCGCATTGCAGGTTTCGACGGCGACGAAAACGACGCAAAAATTTTCTGCTACAACAATCACATCTCCTAAAAGAAAGGAAAATGTAAAATGAATACTGATACTAAAATTACCTCCGCGATTATGGAGGAAAATTTCAACGATGTCAACCTTGAAAATATTACTCGCATTGAGTATCACGGTCAGTTGGTTTTGACAACCGAACAGCTTGCAGATTTTTACGGTTGCCCGACTGTCAATCTCAAAAATAATTTCAAAAATAATTTCGACCGTTTTATTTACGGCAAACATTATTTTAAAGTCGAAGGCGAAGAACTCCAAACCGTGCTGAAACTTTTGCAGGTAAAAAATTTTTACTCGCAAAATTCTTCCAAAATTCGCTCTTTGTATCTGTGGACAAAAAAAGGAGCGGCTCGTCATTGCAAATCTATCGGAACAAACCGCGCGTGGGACGTTTTCGAGGTGTTGGAAGACAATTATTTTACTTCCAATAAAAAAATCAAAAATCTTTCCGACTTTCAAAAAGGAACGGCACTTGCGAAGTTGGCGCAATCGGCACAAGACCCGCAGACAAAAAAGAGAATTGTCGCAATGTCGGCAAATTTAATTTTGGGCGAAAATTTTTTGACGGTGCCGCCTGAAACTTCATCGCCGAGTATGAGCATTTCGCTTTTCTAAAAATTTTTTAAACCATTGCTATAAAATTTAAGCGACGGTAATTTTGCCGCCGCTTTTTGTTTGCAAAGAATTTTTAAGCCGAAATCGCTTCAAGATTTTCAACCGGCTTTGACGTTTTAATTTCTTCAATGCTCTTGATATAATCACATTCAAGAGTTAAATAACGCGACGGACTTTCTAAAGTAATCACATCATAAGCCCAATCGTCTTCATCTTCAGCAGGACAATGAAGTTTACAAAAAATTTCTTCGCCTTTAATGGTGATGATTTTTACTAACTTTTTCCTGCGTTGCAAATCGAGCAATAAATCCATTTTTTCTGACGATGTCACTTAAATCACCTCATTCTAACGGCTTAATCGGATAAATATGACTTCCATTTTTTGAATAGACAATTTTTATAAAAGTAGTTTCAATTAACTCGTTTAAATCGTTGTCCCAATACTTACCAATAATTTTGCCGGTGTCAACTATTTCGCGCGGACTGCCGTCTTTCGGATTAGGGTCATAAATTCCCTTTTTATGAAATTTACGAATCAATTCATTAACAACAATGTTTTCCGCAAGAATACTCGGTTTTAAATTTTTTTCAGCAAGTTTTTCAACATATCGCTGATGTTCAGCCGTTCCTGTAATATGACGATTTTGTACTTGACGACGAACTGTCAGATTGTAATCGCCGTCAGGTAATCTGAAACTATTATTCATCACAGAATCTTTACCGCCTTTTGACATTGAATCACGCGGAGTAACATTGTCGCCGTTGGCAAGTTTTTTAATAATTTCTCTGCCCTCAACACGAATTTTACTATTTTTATCTTTTTCCCGCAAGATTTTATCTTCAGCGTCTTTAGCTTTTCGCCAATCAGCAAGCGTTTGAGTTTTGTCGATATAAACTTTTTTCCAGTCGTTGTAATTCATATCGGCGGGAATTTTAATGCGCTTGCCGTTTTCATCTTTCGCCGCCCGACTTCCTTTTGAAATCCTGCCGCTTTTCCCGTCGTCCAGACTTCCGATAATTGTACTTCGACAACGAACGTGCATTGGCGGAGCGTTTTCACCTTGATTTTTTTCTTCGAGCGGAAAAACTCGCCCGTCCAAACTTTGGCACATCGGCGTTGT
>CAJOCT010000076.1:0-1567 GCA_905236725.1 uncultured Selenomonadaceae bacterium
AACGAACGCTTTATAAAACATCAAGATATTTTTCGTGTGCCTAAAACGAATCCTTGAATCTTTGTCGCCGACATCTGCATATTCGACGGCGAATTTTTTCAATAAATCTTCTAATTTCTCCGAATGAGTTTTAATTCTCATATGGTATTCTTTCACACGTTGCAGAATCATTGAAAGTTTTTTAATTGTTGATTCTGTAGCGTCAACAGTTGATTTATCGAAAGACTTTAAAATTTCTTCGTCAGTCATATTCGGCGGCAGATCTAAATCACTGAAAAATTTACGGCTTAAAATTCGCTCCGAATCAAAATCTTTCAGCGCGAAGGCGTGAGTTTTGCTCATTTTCCTGCACCTTTGTCATTAGCAAAAACATCTTTGACAACGCTCGAATGTTTGTTTGCAAATTCACTTTCAATTTTTTGCAACGCCGCAAGTTTACCAATTTTCTCATACTCATCAAGGTATTTAGAATTTTGTTTGAAGTAATCCTGCAACAAATCACGAAGTATTGAGGTCTTAGTCGTCTTACTGCCTTTGTTGATTATCTCGTTGTTGACATCAACAAGGAAATCAAACATTGCCTTTTCCTTTTCTGAAATATTCAAATTCACAGTTGCCATAACATCACCTTCCATAATAAAACATAATAAAATATATTTTCTGATATTTTACCATACCGAAATAATTTGTCAAATAAAACTTTGTGCATTTGTGCATATAAACAAATATTTATGTAGTTTATCACCTTCATAAAAAAATATTCTCTTAAATCCGCGCAGTTATGCGAATCTAGAGAAATGTTGTCTGCAATGTGTTTGCATATATCTGAATAAATATTTATTTGTAAACTGCAGGTAGACTACAAAGTTTTGTATAAATGGCTAGACTGCGCGGTTTATAGACAGATAAAATTTATTAGATTGATTTAAATTTTTTGGCACTTCACGAAGTGAAATGTGTAAGTGAACATTTCGGGTTTAATCATCACGGACAAGAAAAATTTAAATCCGCGCAGTGTGATGGACGCTCCGACTTCTTGCCCGTAATGAAATTTTCATTTTCAAGGATTACCGATTCAAGTTATCGACAAACTTCAAAATCGCTTGACTTAAAAGATTGTTGCGAAAATTGCGCCTTGCTTCCAATTCAGTAAGTTTTTGGTGTACGGCGCGGCATTGATCCGTCAAGTCATCTAAAATTTCGTTAAGACGGTCAATATCACGCTGAACTTGCAAACAATTCAGCGCATTTTCTACCAATTCTTTTTCGCTCCAAAGATTCGGCGACTCGCTGTCTTTACGTCTTGCCATAATTTTCAACTCCTCTCTGCCGCCGACTTCCATAAGTACTTGAATTTTTTAGGTCTATAGGTTAAAATGCAAATGTGCTTCGGGCTAGACCTAGTGCGGCTATGTTGTAATCTAGACAATTCAATTTTAACCGCAAAAGGCGAAATCTGCAAGCACAATTTTATTTTCGAAGATAAAAAAATCGGCAGGAGAAATTTTCCAATCCTGCCGACGTTTTTATTTTCAAGCAAACGGATTTTTGTGTCGCCGACAACGCT
>CAJOCT010000076.1:1715-10349 GCA_905236725.1 uncultured Selenomonadaceae bacterium
TTTTATTTTCGAAGATAAAAAAATCGGCAGGAGAAATTTTCCAATCCTGCCGACGTTTTTATTTTCAAGCAAACGGATTTTTGTGTCGCCGACAACGCTCAAATTCTTCATAAAGCAAAACGAAACTATCCAATGCCGCTTGAAAATTTGCCTCACACATCGGACTGGACTTATCGAAATAGGCTGGCAGTTTTTTATAAACGTCATAGAAAAAGTTTATGAAATCACGATACCGACGCAAGTCATTTTCTTCGGCAATGCCGATTAAAAATTTGTCGAAAGGTGTAGCATCAGTTCTGCGGCGTTTAAGCCACTGCGCGAAAGTTAAGCCTTTGCGTCTCATTCGGTATCACCTAACAATTCTTTGCCGCGTTTAATATGGCTTTCCATAATTTCGCGTTCTTCGTCGCTTAAATCCTCGCGAAGTTTGCCACCGTTTTTGACAAATTCAGCTAAACTTTTTCGTTGATTATCCATTCGCGCCTGAACTTCTTGGAGATATTCTTCTTTTGTCTCCTCACCTTCATCAGCGGGGCGAATACGCTCGGCAATACTTTTGAGATATTTTTCCCTCTGCATTGCGTAATATTTCCCTGTATCAACTACAAATTTGCGCATAATTGAATCAAAGGTCTGATTGTCGCGAATTGCGGTCTCTTCCACGTATTCAATGATAGCCACAAAATCACGGTCATTTTTTATTTGTAATGTGGGTACATATTCTGCATTGCCGTGATTCTGCCAAAAACTTCTCGGATATACATCAAGTTCAAAAGAATCATCGGCAAGCGGATTAAGACGGTATCCCGCTAAAGTAATAAGTTGGTGCGCACGGAAAAACTGATTCTTAAAAAATCTCTCATCTGTCGTTGTTGCACTTTCGCCCGTTAAATCCGTTAAAGGAACTTTAAGGAAATCTGCAAGCGTAAAGATTTTATCAATAGGCGGTTGACGAATACCTCGCTCATAAGCTCCAAAGGCAATTTCAGTAACACCGACAACATCGGCAAGCGTTTTGCGCGAATATCCTTTTGCCTTTCTGACTCTTTCGAGATTTTCGCCCAAAATTACGGCACGTGTTTTTTCCATTTTTTATTTCTCCTTCCAAAAATTATTTTATTTTCAGTGCTTTAATCGCGTTCTTATCCGTCAAAACGCCGTCAAAGCGTTCAATCATCAAAAAGTGCGTGACATCGGTCAAAGCTCCAACTTCATATAACGGGCGGAATCTCAAATTCCCTCTCATTCCGATTATAAACTTGCCGAAATCGCCGAATAAAATTGCAAGATTGCCGCTCGCTATTGGCGGCATATGCTCCGACGAATAGACAGGAAATCCCAACAGATTGCTTGGCTCGCCCAACTGCATTGAATTTTCCCAAATATAATTCAAATTGCCGTCTTTCAACTTTCTGATTGCCGCAAGCGTTGTGTCATTCATCAAGAACACTGCATTTTTTCTATACGGCGCGGGCAAGCTATAAACTAAGTCCAAAATATCATCAGACGCGATATTTGCTCCTGCCGTTACCTGCACCATAGCCGAATCTGACGCAATGACATTCAACAACCCTAACGGCTCATTCGTGCCACTGCCATTGAGCAAGGCATTTTCTTCAAAACTGCCGATTGACGCTGAAAATTCTTGTGTCAAATGTGCTTCAAGGTCATAGGCACTATCTGCAAGCAGTTCATTTGAAATCGAAACGCCGCTCGCGCATTTGTAAGCGTTCAAACTTACTTGCTTAAAAGTTTCGTTTGAAAGTGTAATTGCCTGTCCTTCTCCGACGAAATTTGTAGTTGGTGCTGTCTGTTGAAGTGGAATCTGATACTCCGATTGAGTTTGAATCACTCGGCAGATTTTTCGCATTACATTTTCATTTTTTAACGCCGCAACAATTTCATTGTGCAGTTCAGTAGGCAACAAATAACCGCCATCAGCGGGATTACTCGTCTGCAGAATATTCGCCGCCGTTCGGAACCCGCTTCGTACTTGATTCAAAAAGTTTTGACGGTACTCACTGCCCGAAATTCCGAACTGCCCATTTATTACAGGTTTTTTTTCGCTGAAATTATTCACATTTGAAATCTCGGGATAAAGGATAGGCGTATTCGGTCTGTCATAAATCGGACGCGCAGAATCTTTGTACATTTCGCGGTTTATGGTGCTTGTCAAACCCGAAATTTGTTTTTCCAATTCGGCAAAAATTTTCTGGTCTTTCGTCGAAGTCAATTTGCCGTCAATATCAGCGTGTTGTTCCAAAAAATTTTTCGCCTTGTCCATCAAAATTTCACGCTGAAAGAAACAATCCTGAAGTTCAAAATCCATTGTCTAACCTCCAATCACAACCCAACATCAAACGACTGCGCGGATTTTTCGTTATCGACTTCACCGCGCTGTTTTGCGTCGCCCGATAAACCTTAAAGAGCAGATTTATATCACGTCTAGCAGAATACATCTGCGCCGTCGTTCCTTCCTTATCTTCAAACATCAGCTTATCCGCAAAATGAAGTTGCAAGGCTTGCCGCGCATTCATACACGTCTCCTCATCCATCAGCTCCGAAATCTTTGCTCGCGGCAGTTTCGTTTTGTCTTGATAAATATCCGTGATTGATTCTTTCAAATCGTGCAAAAACTTCGCGCCGTCTGCAAGGTCTTTTTCTTCACCGCCGAACACATCGACATAAGGATTATGGATACACAGAAAAGCAAGTGGACTTATTTCAACGACATCTGCCGACATCGCTATTACACTTGCCGCACTTGCCGCATATGCTGGAATTTTCGCCGTTATCTTCCCGCTGTGTTCTTTCAGCATTGCATAAATCTCTGCCGCCGCAAAAATGTTTCCGCCCGGTGAATTTATACAAATCTCAATATCGCCCTTGCAGCGGCTAAGTTCTTGCCGAAATTCTTTTGGCGTTGTCAATGAATCACCCTCGTCAATTTTCCAATCGGAAATAACTCCGTCAAGACGCAAGATATTTTTCTTTTCGTTCTTCGTCCACTTCCAAAACTTACTCATTCTTTTCACCTGCCTTTCATTTATCAAAGATTTGTTTTAAATCTTTCAGTTGTATTATAGAACACAAATAGGAGGATTGCAAGTAAAAAGAGCAGGATTTTTTCTCCTGCTCAAAAAAAATGAATATACCCTGTTTGAATTCACGTTTTTTTCTGCCTATATGGCGCGCGGTAGTACAACCAAAAAGGTTGTTAGAGATTTTGACCGCCCCTGTCGTAAATTTATACCCAAAAGCCGTTTTCAAACGCTGTATCGGCTTGCTACGCAGTCACAGACAGTAATTTTTTCTTTGCCTTTCGGTGTAGTTGCAAAATTCGTGTTTCAGACAGCTCCACAACTTGAGAAATTTCTTTCCATTCACGGCAACCGACGTACCTTAAAAACATAACCGTCGCCGTGCGTGAATCAAGCTCCGAATAGAAAAAATTATAAAGTGCCACTGAAGAGACTTCGAGACTTTCTTCCAGCTGACGAATTTTATTTTCAACGTCAATGATTTCTGCGGTCAACCTGCCAACTTTGTCGCTATTCGTGACAGTACCTTTCGGCAAGTCGTCAATAATTTTCGTGGTGCTGGTTACCACACATTGCAACGCCTGAATTTTTTCCTGCAGTTGTTCGATTTCTTGCCGCGTATCCCATATCGTAAAAAGTTCCTTTTCCGTCATCATCATCACCAACGAAATTTTATCACGCTCGCGGATTAAACAAAAAAAATTTAGAAAACGAAATGCCTGTCGATTTCTAAATACAGAGGTAAAATCGAAACCCCTGTCGATTTACTTCAGTTAAAGATAGAGAAATCGAAACCCCAGTCGATTTCTCTACAGAAAAAAACTCCGACGTTGAAGTCAAAGTTGAGGAGCCGAAAGTCAAAATTATCTTCTCGCCCATCGGATTAAATCGCAAAAAAAAATATCCGCACATCGATCCGCGCGGATTACTGAAAGAATTATTCACAAATGGACTTTCAAAAGATGATACAAAAAAAATAAATTTTGGTAACTCCGATTATAGCCTTTCGGACATTGCGCCGTCAATTTTTTTAAACTCCTCTGCATACTGAAAATTTCAAGCGTGACGCACTCTCCGACAAACTTTTCATAACTCTTCATAAAAATTCATACCGATAAAACGGCACTTTGTGGTGCAGTGGTCTGTTGAAAAATCCGTTTCGCGCAGGGCGTTTGTCCACTCTTTTGATATAAACTTTCTCCATAACCCTCGGCAGATTTCTGACTAGGGTTATCAGTTTTTATCCCTGCCATAAAAAAACTCATATTAAAAAGTAACCCGCTTTTTGAAAAAGTAACCCGCTTTTTGAAAAATGGGTTACCGCGCAAACCCGCATAAAATCTAGCTTTAAAGGCAAAAGTAACCCAGTAACCCAAGTAACCCACTTTTTTTATAACATATTAAGAAAAAAAATAAATAAAAAAAATCGATTAAATCAAAATGTCAAATTTTTATATTAAAATTTTTCTATGTAAGTAATACTCTTTTTCTGGGTTACTGGGTTACTTATAGAGGGGGTACTATTAAAGAATCCTTTATTTATGCGAAAAAAACGGTAACCCAAAAAGTAACCCATTTTTAAAAAATGGGTTACTTGGGTTACTTTTTTTTAACACAATAAGCCTAGTCAAAATCATAGGGTATTTGTTCCTGAACTTCGACGTACTCTTTCGAGATTTTATAACATCGGTTGCCTACACCGTTGATTTTCTTTGTAAACGTTGTGCGCGGTTTTTTTCTCCCTTTTTCTACATTCGCCTGAGTTTCAAAGAAATTATCGGCGATAAGGTCTGCTACAACCTTTTCGTAATTAAAGCCTGCTTCGTCACAAGCCTGTTGCAAAGCGCGGACGGCAAGGTAAACGCATTTATCTTTATCGCTGAAACTGCCCAAAACATCTTTCGCGTATCCTCTGACAAAACCGGGACCATTCTCAAAAAATGCGGCTTTAGCTGAGACAAATCCCAAGACAAAATCTTTTTCGCGCTCGGTATCAGAAAGTTCTTCCTGAGTCATCAGCATAGGCGCAATACTTTTAGCAATTTCAAGAACAAAAGGCGGAATGCCGTCAATCTCGGTAGGCAGTGGGATACCGAAGAGAACACTCTGCAAAAATCCGTCTGCAAGTGCCGTAACTGCAAGATACCGACAATGCACAGGTAAAAGCTCCGGCAAGCGTTGAGTAATTTTTTCGACGTAAAGATTGTAAGTTTTTAAAATTTTATCCGGGTCGACGGATAAATATTTGTCGAGGACAAGAGGAAAAACTAAGCCGTAATTATGTTTGATAATCTGGCGAATATCGCGGCAAGAATCAGCGTCGAGAATGTTGTGTGGTGTACGTATTGAAATCAGTCTTGTATAAGCTCCGCCCGTGACATTGGTCTTGAAAAGGTCTGATTCACCTGTTAATATTCCGATGATACGCCAAACAGGAAAGTTGCGGACGGTTGAATCTCGGTTAAGTTTCAATCGCCCGATTCCGTTACCAAGCGCATAAACAAGTAAGGCAATTTGGTCTTTTAAACGCTCATCGGCAACTTGTTTTTCGTCGATGAGAAAAGCGAAGTCGTTGACATCGGCGGCACTCCCCAGCAATCCGTTTCGTGTGCCGTCGAATGAGCGAATAATTTTTTCGTCACCGATTGCGGACGCGGCAAGATACAGGCAGGACGATTTACCTGAGCCTGTCATACCTTGAAGATAAATTAAAAAGTTTCTTTCGCCGATGATGTTTAAAAGAGGGGGCGCGATGGCGGCGGCAACGGTAAGGCGTGCCACAGGTGAAGTTTTTGCAATTCTGTAAGCCTTTGTCCATTGGTCGAGAGTGCCGACGGATTTAAGAGACTTTGCAAAAGTGCTTGAATTATCGACGGTGACAGGAATATCTTTATCGTTCTCGCCTTTGACGGTAAAGTTTCTGCGCGGATCGACAAAGACATTTTTGCCGTGAATTTCGTGCCAACCGCAATTCGGTACGGTGTAAGAAAAAGGCAGCTTGTCAAAATGTGCCGATTTTAATTTGTAGAGATATTCAACGGCAAGCAGTGAATTATGGTCTGCAGTCGGGAAATCATAAGCCGCCAATTTTACAAGCTCTTTTCGACTGGAAATATTTTCAGCGGGTTGAGGAGGAATGTTAAACCATTTGCCTCGTCGCATATGGCTTAATATGAGTTTGGTCTTTTCGTCATAGTAACTCCGCAAAATGCCTTTGACGGCAATCGGCTCGGCACAAACTTCAACCAATCTGTCACCGACAACTTTTTCAACACCGCGCTCCGCACTGACAGAATAACCGTCAATCGGGATTAAGTTGCGCAAAACATCATCGGTAGAGTAAATTTTACAGGAAGAAATTCTGGCTTCGACATTTTTCATTTCGTTTTCGAGTTTTGCCTTTCGCTCCGAAATCTCCGACGCTTTATCTTTGACGGCGGATAACCAATCACGAAAATATTTATCGGTCTTATGCAAGCTGATATAATTCTGGATAGCGGCTTTAGCCGAACTAAAAGCATTTGAATCATATAACCTTGCAAATGCGGCGGCGGTTATAAAATCATCGTCAAAAACAGAATCCCTGTCGAAGGTTGACTGATTCTTTAATTTTTCGACATTGGATTTAACTTCAGCGTCAAAATCGGCAAGTTTGAAATTAACATATTGAAGTCGCTCGCTCATAGCCGTTTCGAGTTCTTTGGAATTAAAAGCAACAAAGTCGAAATCATCATTCGGGTCTGACCCGTGTGACTTGTACCATTTGCGCCGAAATTCTTTTTCCGAATAAGTACCTTGCTCGGTGGCGAATTTATAAATCGTGGCAATGGTAAAGCCTTGTCGATTAAAACCGCGCCATAGTGATTCACACTCTCCCTCTTTGAAACGAACGTCAAGGCGGCTCCAATTAGTCCAGTCGTCGCAGGTGTTACCGTTATTTTTAAGTGCCATACCGATATAAACCCAAGAATCACGGTCAAGCGCGGCACAAGGCAATTTTTCAAGCATAGCGCAGGCACGCTCAATATCTGACGGTTCATTTTGAAAAGTCGATTTAACAGGCGTTAATATTTTTTGCTCCTTTGAAGTTTTTTTCTCGCGCGGAATAATCAGCTTGTCGAGTTCTTCAATGGTGTAAGGACTGCCGACTGAGACAACTTTGCACAGTGGCGCATTTTGCCAACCGCGTTTAATATTGTATGTGCCCGGCACTCGCAAAACACGCGGCAAGTCGTGAACTGCGTCAACCGCGCCTGAGTATATACCTGCGTTTTTCTCAACCATCGCAATAAAATCACGGTTGCGTGATATAGCGCGGTCGCGTTCCTCCATTGTGTTGAAGGTCAATGGCGTTTCGAGTAAATAATAAGCGTGAAGTCCGCCGCCACTGTCAACCAAAATTGACGGCTCAAAAGGCAAAAAACTTTTGGCAGTGTCGAAGTCTTTCGGATAAGTCCTTTCGTCGTTCGAGACGTGCCAAGCTGATTCAATGTCAATATCGGTAACAATGGCGGTCTGCAGAATAACATTTTCGGTCTTAGCCCGTTCATACGGTGCCAATTCACGTCCGGGCGGATTAACGCCGAAGTAAACATTATAATTGCCGCGTCCGTTAGCCCAAACAGCCTCCCTTGCCATTTTTGCACAACTCCCATCAGTCTTTACGAATGACTTTGTGATTTTTTTGCCGCCGTCTGGCGGGTCAAGCCACAAATAAACATTCGTGCCGTCCGGGATATACTGAAAAACTTTTTTGAAAAATTCTGCCACCTCATTCATACAGGCTTTGCCGTGCTCAAAATCATTAAGTGGATTTACCGAAGCAGAAATTTCACTTGAAATAAAATTGCTCATAATATACAATCCTTTCGTAAATTTCATTGGTAGCTTTACCCGTCGTTAGGCGGGTCTTTATTTTTTTTGGACATCTTTTAATCCTCCCGTTTACGTTTCACAGTGTGAAATGTGTAAGTGAACATTTCGGGTTTAATCATCACGGACAAGAAAAATTTAAATCCGCGCAGTGTGATGGACGCTCCGACTTCTCGTCCGTGATGAAATTTTCTTCAACTTTTACCGATTGAGAATTTCCTCAATCGCTTTGATAAAATCTTTTTGCGCAGAATCGCGCAGTTTTTTCGCCGTGATAAAATCGTCGATAACACGGTTGAAAAATTTTGTAGCGTAATCGGCAACACGGTCTAAATTTTCAACGTCACTGGCGAAAAGTGCCATTTCTTGCGCTCGCCGTGCAAGTTCAAGATAATCATCGGAGGACAAAATTTTCTGCTTGCGTTTAGGCAAATCGACGACTTTCAAATTGTCGTTAGCTGACATCTTCATTACCTCCTCTCTGCCGCAAATATTTCGATATTGCATTTTCGGCAGATTGTTGGTAAGATATAGAAAATGCTTAATCGGCTAGACTGGTGCGGCTTGTGATTGTTTCTAGACAACTCAATTATAACTGCGCGGTCTAAAGTTGACAAGCATTTTTTATTTTCGAAGATAAAAAAATCGGCAGGAGAAATTTTCCAATCCTGCCGACGTTTTTATTTTCAAGCAAACGGATTTTTGTGTCGCCGACAACGCT
>CAJOCT010000077.1 GCA_905236725.1 uncultured Selenomonadaceae bacterium
CCTTTTGACGGTATCGGGCTTTATCCTTACCAAGATTTTATTCACGTCGATGTTCGTGACGGCGGTATCGGCAGTAAAATTTATTGGGAAGGTTGATTGAAAAATTTTCCGCTTGCAAGCGGATTTTTTTAATGCTTAAAGCAGTAATCCCCGCTTTTATGGCGGGGACTTTTTTTTGTGCAAACTTGCTGAAAATTCGTTTGCGTTCGTTTAGGTAGACTACAAGCAGGATACAAAAAGCTGATTGTTGCTTGTTTTGTCGGCAGTGTGATTTATCAGTCGGGTAAGTACAAAATTATCAAATTTATGTTAAAATGACCGTCAGAATTTTTATGAGAAGGGTGAGCAATTTTGATGGACAATCTTTTGGCGAAAACTTTGCAATTTCTCTTTATACCCGAAGCAGCCTTGGCGATAATTTTTTTGGTCATTTTTTTTGTCCTGTTTGCCTTCGGCGTATACAAAACTTTCAGTTGCAAAAGATTTTTGCGGAACTTTTCGGAAAATGCCGAAAAAAATTTTGAAGAAATTCACGCAAAAATGCCGCCGGAACTTTTCATCAAAAAAAATCTCGAAAAAATTTCTGCAACCGAAAACACTCTTGAAGAGTTGCCAAACGCTTTCGTCAGCATCGGAATTATTGCCACTTTTCTCGGGCTCGGCGTTGCCATTCAAGGTGCCGCCGAACTTCTTCAAACCGACAAACTCGAACTTGCAAAATTAACCGCCGTGCTCGGGGTTATCGCTTTCAAGTTTCAAACTTCGGTTTGGGGAATTTCTTTTTCGCTCATCTTCAGAAACTTTGTTTTGGAAAATTATTGGGATTTTCGCCGCGAAATTGTCGATGATTTATATAACAAACTTTATGCGCTCGAAAGGGACAGCGTGCGCACTCTTCTGGAAAAACAAAATGAATTTATTTCCGCTCATCTTGACTGGCAGAAAAATTTTGAGGAAAAGAATTTTTTGCTTCGTTCCGAACAGTATGAAAAATTATTTTCCGCTCAACAAAATTTTTTTTCGGAACTTAAAAATTTAATCGATGAACAGCATAAAAATTCTCTTGCCAATGACAACAGGCTTTTTGAAGAGTTGACGAAAAATTTTTCGCAAATTTTTACGGAAAATCGAAACAACATCATCCATCAGCTTGAAACTTTTGAAAATTCAATGCAGGCATCAAGCGCGAACTCGAATAAATTACTTGCATTTCTTGTAAAAAATTTCGACAACTTCATAAAAAATTCCGCATCTTTCGCCGAAAATCTCAACTCTTTTCAGAAATCGGTTTCAACGTTTGCCGAAGAAGTCAACAAATTTAAAACCGACTTTTCCGAGCTTGTCAAAAGAGAATTTGACGATCTCAAAAAAATTAACGAAAATCTCGGGCGTTTGCAAGCGGATAATATCGAAAAAATTCACGCCGAACACGAAGCAAATATTTTTTACACCACGCAGGAACTCGACAAACTTCATCAAAAATTTTATCTCGACGCGAACCGTTTCACTCAAGAAACTCAAAATGCGCTTGATAAAATTCTTGAAAAAACGCTCAATTCTGTTCACGACGAATATATTCGCGAGGCTCACGAAATTCGCGCTGTAATTTCGCAAATTAACGAAACGCTTGACGAAATTCACGAAAACGTTTTGAGCGTTAACAGAGAATTTTTCAATGAACAAAAAAATTTTGTGGCCTCTTGGAACAACGCCGCCGCGAAAATCGGCAAGACGATGGAAACTTTTTCTGCCGCGTCTGTCGAAGAGTCAAAACGCCTGGAAAATTCGCACAAAAATATTTCCGCGATTGCGCTTGAACTTAAAAATCAAAACGCCGAAAATATTCACCGACTTGAAAATATTGCGCAGAACAACGCCGAAAACTTTAACACAACTTTAAAAAATATGACGACTTCGCAGGTGCATTTTGTCCAAACGGTCGACAGCTTTACGAAAGATTTTCATTCCGTCAACACGGCGATGCAGGAAAATATTTCTAAAAACTTCACTCAAAATCAAATGTTCGCAGAAAATTTGACCGGTGAAATTTCCAATTTAAAAAATTCTCTGGAAAAATTGACTTCATTGACCGGCGAAAAATCCGACGCGAATAACGGCACTCTGCAAGAAGTTCTGAAATCTTTCGCCGCTTTGCAAGAAGAACTTTCCGACTTTAACACGACTTCCAACAATAACGCAAAACAGATTCAAGAAACTTTGGAAAAAATCGCCGTTCAATCCCGCGCACCGCAAAGAAATTTACCGATTATCAAACCTGCCGAACAAAAAAAAGTCGATAAGCCCGCTTCTGTTTCATTCGGCGATACCGTGCGAAAATTTTTGAGAGACGCGGGAGGAAATTCAAATGCGGAGAAATAATCCTTGGATTTCAATATCAGACCTGCTCTCAAGCGTCGTTTTGATATTGTTGCTGATGTTCATTCTCGCTTCGGTTCTGCCGCAATATACCCAAGAGGCACAAAAACGCGAAATGATGAGCAGAATCGAGGCGGCGTTGAAGGAATACGAAGAACGCGGGCAGGTGCAAATACATTTGGAGACGGGAATATTGGAATTTACTTCGGTTACTTTTCCTTCAGGCAGTGCGGAACTTACGCCCGTCGCCGCCAACGCCGTCAAAGATTTTTCTTCTCAACTGAAAATTTATATGACGGAAAATCCGAAGATGGAAGTTTTGGTGGAAGGACACACAGACCCCGCAATCGTCAGCGCAGTTCGCAATAAAGGCGGATACTTTGCAAATAACGTTCAACTTTCTACTTTACGCGCGGCAAATGTCAGAAGTGCCTTACTTCAAAATATCGGGCAGGAATTTGCTCAAAGAATCGGCGTTGCAGGTTACGGCGAAACGCGCTTAAAAAATACCGAAAACCCGCTTTCGGAGGAAAATCGCCGCATTGAAATTCGTATTCTTTGGAACGGACAAATAGATTGAGAATAGAAAATTCTATTGCTATAGAATTATCAATTATTTAAAAGGAGTGTTGAGAATGGAAAAAAATTCTGTTGTCTATCCGAATTTAAAACGTGATTCGGAAGGAAAGTTGACCGAGTGCATACTTAAATCGCCGGGTTTTCAAAGTCTTATCGGCTTGAATCCCGATGAAAGACCTGCGCCGCACAATTTGCCAAAGATTAACACCGCTCCAAAATCTTATTTGACTTTGTGAGGTGAATTTTTTTTGAATGAAATAAACATCACGGACAAAGATGACGCGGCGGCGATTCGATACCCGAGCATAAAGAATGAAGAAAATCCTTCGGAGCGTCAAGTCACGCTTGTTACGCGGGATATAAATATTCCCGGCTTGCAAGAGACTTTATATTTTCCGTTGGATTTTTGCCTTGAAGATATTGTAATTGATTCCGTCGCAAAAAAATATTCTACAGGTATAGAATTTTATTCGGGACTTGGTGACGACGAGGAACATTTTTTGCTTGGAACGGCTCAATGTCAAAAAGGTCGCAAGTTTTTGAATTGCCCTTACATGAAAAAAGTTAATGAGAAAATTGACGCGGCGAAAAATTTTGATACTTCCGACCTGTTCGCGATTTATTTACTTGGATTGGACAATTCAAATGACAATCGGCAAAAATTTTTGGCGATGACGAAAAAGAAAATTTACATTTCGCACAACACGCAGGCGATTGAAAATTATTCTTATAAGAATGTGCGCTTCACACCGGACGGAATTGAGTTAAAAAGTTTTGGCGAATCGGTCAGTCAAAATTTGCTTGATTATTATTTTGATGAGCGGTTTTTAAATTTTGTTCACGAATTTATGTTATTGCGCTGTGCGACGCTGGTTGACGCGCGGGAACGCCATCCTTTCGCAAATGTTTTTGATGAAAAGTTCAATCCTGATATGGTTGCCGATATGAAAATAAATGTTGCGGAAGTCGAACCGTTGCCGGCGATTGAGAAAAGAAATTCGTATCTGAAATTTTTGGTGGACACGGCGGCGGCTGAAGGTTATTTGGAAGCGCGGACGATTATGCGGCTTTGCTATCTTGCGCGGGAGTTCGGCGTTTCTGCGGACTCTATGCGCTCTTGGTTAAAATTGGCGGCGAATAAAGGCATTCCGAAAAACAAACTTCAAACTGAACTGACAAAAATTTTGAGTTTTATCGGCGTTAAGTACAAATTTGTTTTTATCAAAGATGTTCTTGAGGCAGGAACGGATTCGCAGGGAGTTTTTCACCGCGCGGATCTTCTGAAAATTCTCAAGCGACCGCAGTTCGGCGTTGAAAAATTTGTCGAAAACTATCTTGAGTTCATAAAAAAAAGTCGGGCGGCGGAGTATGAACTTCAAAACGCTTTTCAAAACGTCAATCCGCAGGAAATTTGTTTTAAAAATCTTGTGCGTGCACAAAATTATTCCAACCGTTTAAATTTGCAACTGGTATCGATGGGAGCGATGTTGAATGAGCAATGAAAATTTAGAAAAAAAACTGCAAAAAGTTTACATTGAATTTGATGACCCTGTCGGCGGGCTGATGCAATATCAAATTGAAAATCTTGAGGGCGACGGTCTGCAAACAATTCAGTTGCCTTTCGATTTGAACACTTTGAGCACAAATTACGTTCTGATGAAACTTTACGACAAAGACGGCGCGGAGCCGGTAATCGTCGACGGGTTGGAAAAGTTGAAATATTTGGTTTTGGGCGATTCGAGCGGAAGCAACAGTCTTATCGAGTGGAAGCGAAAAGATTCTGTCTTGGATTCGCTTTTGCCGGCTTACTTTGAGCAGTCGAGCGGGAAATTTCCGACAATCGAGGCAAGCGACGTTACTGAACACGATATGTTCGGTTATGAGCCGATTCCGCAGAGCAAACTTGGCGATAAAGGCGGAATTTGGGCTTGGCACGGTCTGCGAAAAATTGAATTCAAAGTTGACGGTTTGGATTTTAACGAAGAGGATAAGGCCGCCGATGAAGAACAGCGCGTGAGCCTTTTTTTCTTCAAAATGGGCAGAGATATTATCGACGCAATCCACGTCGAAGAAATCAGATATAATTTCAGGCGCGGCGTTTATGTTGTCTATCTCAACACCAACCGACTTGGCGAGGAACTGAAAAATACCGATGACGTTCAGCCGACTTTTTCGGGACGCTTTCGAATTCACATTTACAACCGAAAATTTAAGCGGGTTTATTCTTTCCCTGTCGAAATTTGCGTTCACAATACCGAACTTGATGAGGACTTTGAAAACCATCTTTTGGACGAACACGGCGTTGTTTCAATCGACTTCGGCACCTCTTCAACCTGCGCGGCGGTCAAAGGTACCGGTATCCCCGAGTTGATAACTCTTTCCGGCGAAGGCAAGCGCAGCGCGAAGGACGGAGATAATCAGTACGAGAACCCGACAAATTTAATGATTTATAATTGGGAAGAATTTTATCGGCAGTGGGAGGCGGCAAATAAAAGTTGTCCTTTCCTTGTCACAAAATCCGATGAGATTGACGACGGCGAGGCTGATTATGATTCGGGTTACACGGTCGACGATATTTTAAAAGATATAAATTCCGACGACAGAGGACAGCGCAGAGTTCGTGCAACGATTACCGAACTGAAAACTATTCCCGCAATGACCGAAGAAAAGCGCAATCAGGTAAAAATTCGCCCGCTCAACGACATCAACGCCAAAGTCATCTACGTAACCGACACTTTTACCGCTCAAGACGAATCGACTTTAGACCCGATCGCTTTCTACGGCTATCTTTTAAGCCGCGCGATAAATAACCCCGTGCGTCAAAAAATTTATCGCGATTATTACGTTACTTTCCCCGTAAAATTTAAAAAAGAAGTTAGAGAAAAAATTTGCAATTCTCTTTCTTACGGCATTCGGCGCGGACTTCCTTACCCGATTGCAAACGCAACTGAAGACGACGAGCCTTTCGTAAGAGTTATTATGGATTACGAAGAATCTGTTGCCTGCGTCGGCGCGGTTGTCGCCAATCAACTCGTCATAAATGATTCTTCGCCTGAAGCAAAACCTTTCGCAATTTTCGATTTGGGCGGCGGAACTTTGGACACTTCTTACGGAATTTTCCGCAGAGCTGAAGGAGAGGAGCGCGGCGCGGCGGCTTATACCATTCAAATTTTCGGTTGCGGCGGCAATGAAAGAGTCGGCGGAGAAAAACTTATTCATCAGCTGGCTTACAAAATTTATCTTGATAACCGCGAGGAGATTGAAAACAATCAAATTCCGTTCGTCTTGCCGATGGGTGAAAAATATCCGCAGGGTTTTGAAGGTCTTTTGACTGATTTCGGCGATGAAATTTCTAACGGCAATGTCAGCACGCTCAAAGAAAATTTGGCGAGAATTTTATTTCAATGCGCGGACCCTGAAGGCGTTGACAAGCGCATGACGGATCTTTTCGGCAAGAACGTTGCGCAGGACGCTGATCATTGCAGAATTACTTTGCGCGATAAGTCCAACAGCGAAATTGATTTGATTCTCGAAATAAAAGACGTTGAAGATTTTCTGCACGATAAAATTAACGGTATTGTCGACGATTTTAAAGCGGATATGGATACGACTTGTTCAACCGAAAAAGTTCGTGAGGCGTTGCAGGCGGCGGGAATTGACGGCTATAATCCCGAAAATTTTTCAATATTTTTGGGCGGCAATGCTTCCAAACAACATTACGTCGAAGAGCTTATGCGCGAACATTTCCCGCAAAACCGAATTGAGCGAATTAAGCGAGTAAGCACCGAACAGGACGAGGAAAATTTAAGCGATCGCTACAAACTCAACAGCAAAACCGCCGTTGCTTTCGGTCAGTTGAAACTTGAAGATTATTTTGTTGATAAATCTACTTATCAAACAGGCGATGATGAACGTGCGCCGTTCCCGTTCAACGTCGGTTACAGAGATCCCGGCTCGGGGCAATTTGTCACCGTGCTTGAGAAAAATAATAATTCTCTTGAATGGAGCCGCGCCAACCTTATCGGAATCCGCGACAATAAAACCAATCTGCTTTTCACTTCCGACCCGAAATGCGATTCCGGAACTCTCAAGCCGTTCAACAAAAAAGTTAAGGGCGGCAAAGATAAAAAGAAGCGCATGCTTTGGATTCGCGTTGCGCCCGACGCACACAACAGTATTGAATACAGACTCGGCGGTTACGAGGAATCACCTGCCGCCGATGAGCCGATGAATCCGGATATGATTTTTGAACTTTCGGAAGAAAACTAATCGGAGGCGATGAAAATGAATTTGGGCGAATTGATTGACAGATTGAAAGCTCCTTTAGAGGAGTACTTTGGCGAAAAAGTTAATGCAGTTAATAAAAAGCATGGAGAGATTGTAGAAAGACTCGACGGGCTGAAAAACGTCGGCGACAAAGTGGAAAATATTCCGAGTTCTCTCGAAAAAAATTTTGGCGACGTTCATACGAACATCAACCGCACTTTTGTAAAAACGGACGAAATTCACAAAAAAATCGGCGAGAATCTCGACGGAAAAATTAGCGCAATTCCCGCCACGCTTGATGAAAAATTTAACACTGTCGAAAAAAATATTCTGGGCAAGGTAAACGAGATTTTAGAAATTTATCATGAGAAGGTTTCAATTCTCGAAAAAAAGGCGGAAACTGTGCCCGGTTTAGAGTTGCAAATCAAAAATTTGGATGAAACTGTTAAAAATCAGGCGGGAAAAATTTCTGCGCTTGAGGGAGAAAAAAATTCTTTAGAAAATGAAAAATCTTCGCTGAAAAATTCTTTGTTCGAAAAAGAAAATGCGCTGGAAACTGCGCAGGGTAATTTGCGGACGGCGGAAGAAAAATTTTCAGTTGCAGAAAAATCTTTGCAAGTTTGGGAAAATGCGGTTGAGATTTACAGACCTGTTCGCGTCGCTCTCAACAACTGCGAAACGTTCAAAAATTTTGTCGAGGGTCGCGGACTTAATGACGATTCTGACGCGGGACTTTTTATTTTCGTGCAGGAACTCGGCAAGACAATAGATTTTATTCGCGACATTCATCAAACGGCATCGGACGTGAAAAAAGCGCAGGGAGCTGCTCCGAAACTGATGACGGCAGAAGAGATGGCAGTTTACGAAGCGTTAAATAAATGTTACAGAAATATTTGGAGAATTGATTTTGACGTGTTCACAACGCCCGGCAGTCGAAAAAATATTTCGGCGTTTGAAAAAACCGATTTCAACAAAGACGAGGCGATATTTTTAAAAGACATGCGCAATAAAAGTTTGAAATACACGCAGGGGATTTATGTGCCGATGCTTTTGACTCGTGAAGGCAAAATGTACAAGCAGGCTTATGTTGAAGCGGGCAATATGTAAATGCTCTATGTAAATCACCGCGAAAAAAGTACAAAAGTTTTGGGACCGGGACGGCGTTACGCACTTTGGCTGCAGGGTTGCAAAAAACGCTGTCCCTTTTGCATAAAT
>CAJOCT010000078.1 GCA_905236725.1 uncultured Selenomonadaceae bacterium
GTTGCCCCGCGCGATACTCACAGAATTTGCCAACTTTATTTTGACGGCAAAGTCGAAGAGTCCGCCAAACTTCAAATTGATTATTGCGATTTAATCGACGCGCTTTTCTGCGAAGTCAATCCGATTCCCGTCAAAACCGCGATGAATTTGATCGGCTGGAATGCGGGCAAACTTCGTATGCCTTTAAGCGAGATGGAGGAAAAAACTTTGGAGCAACTTAAAACCGCTCTGAAGAATCATAATTTGATCAAATAAATTTTTTGGGAGGATTTTTTTCATGAAAAAGTATATTGCGGAATGTATCGGCACAATGGTGTTGGTCGTTCTCGGTTGCGGAACGGCGATGCTTGTCGGCTGTGACGCGGCGAACGGCGGCGGTTATATTCTAACTGCATTTGCATTCGGTCTGTCGATTGTGGCAATGGCTTATTCAATCGGAAATATTTCAGGCTGTCACATCAACCCCGCAGTTTCGCTCGGAGTTTTACTTTGCGGCAGAATGAGTAACAAAGATTTCGTTTACTACGTCATTGCTCAATGTATTGGCGCGTTAATCGGCGCAACTCTTCTTTCGACGATTTTCACGGCGGGAAATGTTACCGATATGACGGGCGGTCTCGGCACTAACGGACTCGCGGGAGTAAACGGCAGTGCGGTCGCAGGTCTTTTGGTTGAAATTGTTTTGACTTTTATTTTCGTTATAAATATTTTGGGTGTGACTTCGCCGAAATTTAATCACGGCAGTTTCGGCGGACTGATAATCGGTCTGACATTGGTCGGCGTTCACATTCTCGGAATCGGCTTGACGGGAACTTCAGTAAATCCCGCAAGAAGTTTCGGTCCGGCGATTGTTGCGGCAATGGGCGGAAACGGTGCCCCGATTGAAAGTTTGGCTGTGTTTATAGTCGGTCCTTTGGTCGGAGCGGCATTGGCGGCTTTTATTTATAAAGCGTTGGAAGATTGATTTGGAGGTTACGAAATGAAAAAAATTTTTACCGCGCTTTTGCTCACGGCGATGCTTTTAATTTCGTCCGTGGCTTTTGCGGCGTATAATGAAACCGTCCCCGAAGATTCCGAAATTTCTTCGGTAAAAAGATTGGCGATTGCCTTCCCGCGCCATTACAAAACTTTGGAAACAGAACCTACCGATACAGAACTTTCTTCGATAATGGCGAACGCAAGCAGGGTTGCGCGTTGTTATGTAATTTCTTACGACGAAATCGCCGCTGACATAAAAAAAGATACCGGCGTTGACATCAATGAACTTGAATACAACGAGGCGGAAAAAGTTTTTGAAAGCAATGTCGGAAAATACGCCGATGCTTTTGTCGTCGTCACAACCGCCACGAACGGCAAAAAAGTTCAATATTTCTTCGACGTTTACAAGCCCGACGAAACTGCGGTTTATTCCTTGACGACGCAGAGCGGAGATTGGAGCCGCGATTTAAAAGGTTACACGAAGGCTTGCGAAGATTTTTACAAAAAATTTGATGCCGCCGCCGAACAAAAACTTAAAGACGAAGAAAAACAAGCTCGCAAGAAAAAATAATCGTTGATTGAAAAAATTTAAACGCCTTGCAAAAATTTATTGCGGGGTGTTTTTTTTTGTTCAATAAATTTTACTAAAAAAATTCAGAAAATACTTTCGTTAGTTTAAATTTTGTGTTACCATTAGCATACAGGTTAAGCACGAAATTTTTTTGAGGGGAAGTGTTTTAATGGCGACACTTTTAGAAAAAACGAGAAAAATTAACAAACTTCTGCAACGCTCGGAAAATGTGGAGTACGACGGAATTTCCAAAATTTTGAGCAATGTCCTTGACTCCAATGTCTACATCATGGACAAGAAAGGAGATATCCGCGGCTATGCTTTCACCGATAATTTCGAATGTAAAGTTATGATTGAAAAAGTTATCAGCATGGGAAAATTTCCCAAACAATACGTGCGCTGGCTCAATCATCACGACGAAACGCAAGCCAATCGCCGCACAAAAAGCGGAATGTGCGCTTATGATGAGGCGCGAAAATGTCCTTTCGACGGCAAAAATACAACTATCGTCCCGATTTACGGAGTAGGGCGCAGAATCGGCACACTGATTATCGCACGTTACGACGAAGATTTCACTGACGAAGATTTAATTTTGGCGGAATACGGCGCGACTGTTGTCGGAATGGAAATGATTCGCGACCACACCGAAAAACTTGAGGTCGAGGCGCGGAAAAAAGCAACCGTTCAAATTGCGCTGGCGACTTTGAGTTATTCCGAAGCAGAGGCGGCGATAAATATTTTGAGCGAACTCGGCGGCAGTGAAGGCTTGCTCGTTGCGTCGAAAATTGCGGACAGAGTCGGCATAACTCGTTCGGTTATCGTCAACGCTCTCAGAAAATTTGAGTCCGCCGGAGTTATCGAATCCAAATCACTCGGCATGAAGGGCACTTACATAAAAATTTTGAATGAATATTTGATGGAAGAAGTGCAAAAACTTCGCAGATAATTTTTTCTCGCAACAGAAAATCGATCGGAAAATTTTTTCGGTCGATTTTTTGTTTTTATAAAATTATGGTATAATTCGCCCTTGAGAAGAGGAGGTGAACTGTTTTGAAGGTTACCGAAAATGACATCAAAGTCGTTGCAACTTTGTCGCGGCTTTCAATTCGCGAAGACGAAAAAGCAGAAGTTATCGCTCAACTCGACAAATTTTTGACTTACGTAGAAAATCTTCAGGCGATTGACACGGAAAAAATTCAGCCGACCACTTACGCACTCCCGATGCAAAATGTTTTCCGCGCAGACGAAGTAAAAAAATCTCTCGACCGTGAACTTGCGCTTTCAAATGCGCCGCTCAAAGAAGACGGATATTTTAAAGTTCCCAGAGTTTTGGAGGAGGAATAATCATGAACGTGAAAAAAATTTTAGGCTGCACCGCTTTGACAGGAACAATTTTGTTCAATTCCAATTTTGCAGTTGCCGCAAATGACAAAGAAACCATCAATCAGGTTGCTTTGCTTCAGTCGCTTGCACTCGGATATTTCGACGGAAGTATCACAGTCAAAGAGTGGAAAACTTTCGGCGACACGGGAATCGGAACTTTTGAGGGCTTGAACGGCGAACTTATCGCGCTTGACGGCGTAATTTATCAGGGAGATCAAAATTGCCGCGCCCACGTCATGAAAGACACTGACACAATTCCTTTTTCTAACATAACTTTTTTTGAGAAGGATTTTTCCGCCAAACTAAAAAATCTTTCAAGCAAAAGTGACGTTGAAAGCAGATTGAATAAACTCGTCAACAAAAACGGCGCAAACAGTTTTTATATGGTGAAGATTCCCGCCGAATACAACGAAATTTTAATTCGCAGTGAGGCAAAGCAAAATCCGCCTTATCCGACTTTGGTGCAGGCTCTTGAGGCCACTCAAAAAGAAGTTACGCTGAAAAATATTCGCGGAACGATTGTCGGGCTGTATTGTCCGCAATTTATGAGCAGTTTAAATTCAGTCGGCTGGCATTTTCATTTCATTTCCGAAGACAAAAAATTTGCCGGGCACGTTCTGGAAATGAATATAAAATCCGGCGAGGTGCAATTTGATAAGACCGAAAAATTTGCAATGTGCTTGCCGTCCAAGAAAAATTTTAACAAATTAAATTTCAATACGGATTTGCGCGAAGACATTAAAAAGGCGGAGAATGATTCTCAAGCCGGAAAATAATTCACGGGAGGAATAATTTTGAGTTTATACGAAAAAACTGCTCACGAACTTCACGAACTTTTGCAGTCGAAAAAAATTTCTGCAGTCGAATTGACGGAAAATGTTTTTGACCGAATCGACGAAAAAGAAAATTTAATCGGCGCATTTTTGGAAATTACGAAAAAACAGGCATTGGAATCGGCGAAAAAAGTTGACGAAAAAATTTCTCGCGGTGAAAAAATTTCCGCGCTTGAAGGCATTCCCTGCGCGATTAAAGATAATATTTGCACGAAGGGAATCAAAACAACTTGCGCATCGAAAATTCTTGAAAATTTCGTCCCGCCGTACGACGCGACTGTTATCACCAAGTTAAAAAAAGAAAATCCGATTTTTATCGGCAAAGTCAACCTCGACGAATTTGCGATGGGCGGCTCGACTGAAAATTCCGCGTACAAAATTACGAAAAATCCTTACGACGTTGAAAGAGTGCCCGGCGGAAGTTCAGGCGGAAGTGCGGCGGCAGTTGCAAGCGGTGAAAGTATTTTCGCTCTCGGCTCCGATACAGGCGGTTCAATTCGTCAGCCCGCGAGTTTTTGCGGCGTGGTAGGTTTAAAGCCGACTTACGGCAGAGTTTCGCGCTACGGTCTTGTTGCTTATGCGTCGAGCTTAGACCAAATCGGTCCCGTTACCCGCGACGTGACGGACTGCGCGACTGTTTTAAACGCAATCGCCGGTCACGATGAAATGGATTCGACTTCGACAAATGCGACCGTTCCCGACTTTACGAAAAGTTTAATTGCCGACGTGAAAAATTTAAAAATCGGTCTGCCGAAAGAATATTTTGTCAAAGGTATCGACGCGGAAGTCGAAAAATCCGTCAAAGATGCGGCGAAAGTTTTTGAAAGTCTCGGCGCAGAAATTTCCGAAATTTCTCTGCCGCACACCGAATTTGCAATTTCGACTTACTATCTTATCGCGCCTGCGGAGGCGGCAACTAACCTTGAACGCTACGACGGAGTCAGCTACGGCGCAAGGGTTGACGGCGCGGACGTTGTCGAGATGATGACGAATACCCGCACTGAAAAATTCGGCGAAGAAGTTAAGCGCAGAATCATCATCGGCAATTACGCTTTGAGTGCGGGTTATTACGACGCTTATTATTTGAAGGCGTTGAAAGTTCGGACGCTGATTCAAAAAGATTTTACCGACGCTTTCAAAAATGTTGACGTGATTCTTGCCCCGACCGCCCCGACTGCCGCGTTTAAAATCGGCGAAATGATTTCCGACCCGCTGAAAATGTATTTGCAAGACGTTTGCACGGTTCCCCTCAACTTGGCGGGATTGCCGGGAATTTCCGTCCCGTGCGGATTTACGAAAAATAATTTGCCGATAGGTTTTCAGTTAATCGGTAAAGCCCTCGACGAAGAAACAATTTTAAAGGCGGCGTTCACTTACGAACAAAGTCAAAATTTCGGCGGACAAGTTGCAAAATGAAATTTTCCATGACAACGGTCAAAATAATTGCGGCGTTGCTGATCGTCGCTTTATTCGGTGCGGTGCATTTAATCGCGCCGAATTTTTTGCCCGAAATTTTTGAACTTTTAAAACGCGGCGATATTGTCGAAACTGCGGAATATATAAAATCATACGGCGAACTTGCGGTCATTTTCAGCTTTTTGTTGACGCTCTTTGTAAACGCACTGGGATTTCCTCCCGCGATAATTTTTTCGACGGCAAACACGTTGATATTCGGAATTTTTTGGGGGATAGTGATTTCGGTTGCGGCGGAAACTGTCGGCGTTACGATAAGTTTTTTACTGTTGAGATTTTTTTTCAGAGATTCGGCGGAAAAACTTATTTCAAAAAGCAAATTTTTGAGTTCGATTGACAATTACAGTTCGGAAAAAGGTTTTCAGGTAATGTTAATCGCGCGAATGGTTCCCTACTTGCCGAGCGGAGTTTTGAACGCGGTCGGAGCGTTGAGCGCGTTGAGTTTGCGGGATTATGTTTTGTCTTCGTTTATCGGAAAATTTCCTTCGACGGGAATTGAAGCGATTATCGGTCACGACGCAATTTTGCAGGAAGAAGACCCGACGAGAATTATCGTTGTAATAATTTTCACGGTGATTTTAATTGCTTGGGCTTGGAGACATCAGAAAAAAATTCAGAGGTGATTTTATGGCAGAAAATAAAGAAATGTCTGCCGAAGAAGTTTTAAAAAAATTTGATAAAGAATCGAACACGATGGAATACGCGGGAGTTATGGCGAAAATTGTTTCGGCGATCGCCATAACTTTTTCAATTTTTCAGCTTTATACGGCGATTTTCGGAATTTTGGACGCACAAATTCAGCGCGGAATACATTTGGGTTTCGGGCTGTGTTTATCATTTTTGCTTTATCCCGCAAAAAAATCTTGGCGGCGCGACAAACTTCATCCGCTTGACGGAATTTTGGCGATTTTGGGCGCGGCAACTCCCGCGTACTTGGTAATTTTTTATCGCGAATTGGTTTTACGCGCGGCACTGCCGACAACTCTTGACGTAATTGTCGGCACAATCGGAATTTTATTGGTAATCGAGGCGGCGCGGCGAGTCGTCGGAATACCGATGGTCTGCGTGGTTTTATTTTTCATAACTTACGCATTTATCGGACCGTATATGCCGGGCATTTTGGCACATCGCGGGTTGACGGTCGATCAATTCGTCAGCCACGTTTTTTTCACGACTGAAGGCGTTTTCGGAATACCTTTGGGCGTTTCGTCGACATTTATATTTCTGTTCATTTTATTCGGCGCGTATTTGGAAAGTACGGGGCTGGGAAAATTTTTTATCGACGCGGCAAATGCCATTGCAGGTTGGGCGAGCGGCGGACCTGCGAAAGTTGCGGTACTTTCAAGCGGACTTATGGGAACGGTTTCGGGAAGTTCAGTCGCCAACGTCGTCGGGACAGGTTCTTTGACAATTCCGATGATGAAAAAACTCGGCTATCACAAAAATTTTGCGGGAGCGGTCGAGGCGGCAAGTTCGACGGGCGGGCAGTTGATGCCTCCCGTGATGGGTGCGGCGGCTTTTTTGATGGCGGAATTTGTCGGCGTTCCATATTTTGAAATCGTCAAGGCGGCAGTTATCCCCGCGTTTTTATATTTTATGGGCGTATGGCTGGGCGTTCACTTCGAGGCGAAAAGAAATAATTTAAAAGGTATCCCCCGCGAAGAACTCCCGAAACTCGGCACGATTTTAAAAGAGCGCGGACATTTGGCAATACCGTTAATCGTAATTGTTTATCTTTTGGTCACCGGCTACACTCCGATGAGAGCGGCACTCTTCGCGATAATTTTGTCGATACTCTGTTCTGCGGTGAGAAAATCAACGCGAATGAAACCGATTGAAATCGTCAAAGGACTTGAAAACGGTGCAAGAAATGTTTTGGGCGTTTTAGTAGCATGTGCGGCGGCGGGAATAATTATCGGCGTCGTTACGAAAACGGGAATCGGCTTGAAACTTGCGTCGGGACTTTTGGACTTGGCGGGCGGAATGTTATTGCCGAGCATGGTTTTGACAATGATAACCGCGATAGTTTTGGGCATGGGCGTGCCTACAACTGCGAATTACGTCATCACTTCGACAATCGCCGCTCCTGCACTTCTTCAAATGGGCGTACCGATTTTGGCGGCTCATATGTTCGTTTTTTACTTCGGAATCATTGCGGACGTAACTCCGCCGGTTGCACTTGCGGCATATGCGGGCGCGGGAATTTCGGGCGGAAACGCATTAAAAACCGGCGTGAATGCGTCGAAGTTGGCGATAGCGGCGTTTATAATCCCGTATATGTTCGTCTTGAGTCCCGAACTTCTTTTGATGTACGGATTGACGGCGGGACTTGCGCTTTCACTTTTGACGGCGATAATCGGAATGATTGCGTTGAGTTCGTCACTTATCGGTTATCTTGCCGCACCGTTGAAAACTTTCGAGAGAATAATTTTAGCGGCGGGCGGATTGATGTTGATTAAGCCGGGAATTGAAACAGATTTAATCGGTACGGCAATTTTCGCGACAATATTATTCCTTCAACTCAAATCAAAAAAATAAGAACTTAGGGGACAGTAGACAGTGGGTAGGGAATAGAGAAATGAAAACTATTCACTGTCCACTGTTCACTAACCACTAAAATAAAAAAGACCTCCGAAAAATTTTTTCAGAGGTCTGATTTTTTTTACTGTCTATGCAATTTTTCTATAACGTTCCCGATAAGAATTATCCGCCGTAAGTGACGAGATTTTCTTGAGTGAGTTTTTCGGGCTTGGAACTTTCGAGTTCGCCGCCGATAACTTCAGTTTCCGTGATGTTGGAGAGGCTGTCGGCAGTGAAAAGTTCGCTGTCATCGTCGAACCAAACTTCGGCAAGATTCGCGTCGCCGTCAATGACATATTTCGTCTTTTTCCAGAGTTTTTCTCCATCAGTGTCCAAGAAAGTGACAACTTTGTTTTTGCCGTTCTTGACGGTAATGGTGCTGTCATCTGAAAGCGTGAAGACAGCATCGTTGCCCTTCATCACGACTTTCGCACCTGACAAAGAAGTTGTGGAACTGTAGATTTTGTCTGCACCTGCGGTGTAATCGGTGATGGTAGTTGAAGTGCCCGCGTGGACAAATATATCTTTGCCGGTACTGCCTGTGAGAGAAGTGTCAGTACCTTGAGCAAACAAAACATCATCGCCGTTGCCGCCCCGCTTTCAAGATAATCATTGCCGTTACCGCCGAGCAGAACGTCTTTGCCTGCGCCGCCGAGCAAGGAGTCATTGCCGTTGCCGCCGTTCAAGTAGTCGTCACCTGCACCGCCCTGCAAAGTATCTCTGCCCGCATTGCCGTACAAGTTGTCATTATATGCGCTGCCGACGAAGTTCGCAGCTTTCGTACTGCCGTTGTGGAGTGAACCGCCGACTGTGCCTGCAAGTTCAACGGTGTAAGGTTGCATTGCAAAAGTCGTTAAGGTGTCATAATAACCCGCGCCGACAACAGTCGCACCATTAGCCACAAATTTACCGACCTGCAATGTAACGGTATCGCTATTGCTATCCTTGAATGCGGCTGTAGCACTGTCCGCCGTTACGGATGCCAAACCGGTAATCTTTATGTTGGTTGCCGCAGGAGTGTATTTTATGTCAGAATAAGAGTTAACTACCTCAACAGGCGTCACACCGTCATCATCAACGGTAGTATAACTGTCCAGCTTATAGCCTTCGGTTGTGACAAACTGGACTCCGCCTTTGATAGTATTCCACTCCTGAGTAGACGCAACGACATCTTCTGCCAACGCAAGTTTGTACGGCTCGTGAACTGTATCACCAGACTCATCGGTTGTCACATAATAGTAGCCATCGGCTACACCTTCAGAATTGGCATCATAATCGGTATCGTAGTAATCTTCGCCTACTTCAAGGTGAATATCGGTCTGACCGAGAGCCGCTTTCTTGATGGTGATAACTTTGGTATCTGTGTCAAAGTCCAAATTAGCAGCTGTGCCTGTGCCTTTCTTCAAGCCCGTCAAAGTCAAAACAGTGTTGCCGCCGAATTCATCGTCGTACCAATCGATAGACTTGCCATCTTCAGAAACAGCGTAACCGTTTTTGCCGACCTTGCGAGTTTCATAATAAGAAGTCGTTCCCGAAACTTTCCAGCCTTCTGCCGTGAGTTTCGCCGCAGTCGCACCTTTGCCGAGTGCAAGAGTGTATCCGCTTGAACTGGTTTCGAGCTCATTCCCGTCAGCACTGACTTTTTCTTCGTCAATGTAGACGGCAACAGGATCGGCTGTTTTAGACTTCGCGGGAAGAGCCGATTTATCAATGGTGATGACTCCGGTTTTTTCATCAAGAGAAAGTTGTTTATCAGTTGTGCCGAGTTTCAAGCCGCAGACCGTTACCAATGTTTCCGACCCCTGTTCGGTGGAGTAACTTACAGTCTGACCGTCCTTACTCAACGAATATCCTTCTGTGACATATGCGGTATCGTAATTGGCGCGAGCAGTCAAATCAGTCGTGCTTGTATCTGTTCCCAAGCCGTCAACGTCGAATTTCCATTCCATATCGCCAAATTCAGCCACCGTGACATCAATGCAATTCCCGTATTGGTGGTACCTTCCGTAGACACTTCAGGCAGAGCATGCGCTTTCAAAAAGACGGTTGTGCCGTTCATACTCAAGTCATTTTTAGTTGCATCTTCATTCAAGCCGGTAATTTTCGGACCTTCGTTTTGAACTGTTCCCGTGTAGGTAACGGACAGACCGTCGTCGCTCAAAATAAAGCCTTCATTTGTCGTAGTTGTGCCGAAATTAGCCTCGCCGTTCGCAACCGTAAGATTTTCCGAGGTAACTGTAGATACGGTGACATCACTGCCGAGAGAAAGTTTATAGCCCGCAGAAGTCGTGAGTTTAACCAGTGTGGTTTGAGTGCTGACAAGAGCTGTATCGGAAACGATGATAGTGTCACCGTTATCGGACAAGGCATCGACAATAGCTGCGTTTACTTCCGCCATAGCCGCAGTTTTATTTTTTCCCGTCAATGAAGAGTCGATAACTTTCGAGGCAACCGTC
>CAJOCT010000079.1 GCA_905236725.1 uncultured Selenomonadaceae bacterium
AGAATCATCGGGCTTTTTAAGATTTTGCAAAAAGGCTTGCAAATGATTCTTTTGGGCGAGAGTTTCATGGTATTGTTGCCATAATTCGCGTTCAGATTTTGTCATATATTCGAGTTTAGCTTGCTGATTAGGGCGTGTTGGTAAAGTCTAAATTTTGATAATGACGGCGGCGAGAAGAACAAAATTTAAAAAGCACTCGGACAATTTGTCATATCGCGTTGCAATGTGTCGAAAGTTTTTGAGACACTGAAAAAATCTCTCGATAATGTTTCTTGCTTTGTAAAGTTCTTCGTCAAACTCGTGTATAACGACTGCATTTGATTTGTCGGGAATACAGGCTCCGGCTTTTTCTTGAGAAATAAAATTGCGAATCTCCTCAGAGCAAAAAGCCTTGTCCGCTAAAATTTTTTTGCCATCAAGAGTGACTTTACTCAAAAGTTTGATCGCCATTTCGCTGTCATGAATATTTCCACCGCTCAATTCCACGCTGACAAGTTGAAAATGTTCATTGACGAGGGCGTGAATCTTCGTTGTTTTGCCTCCGCGTGAAATTCCAATGTCTTGATTTCCCAAAATTTTACGAGCCCCTGCGGCATGTTGGTGGACTTTGCAAAATGTTGAATCCATTTCTATGAGAAAATATTTTCTGGTATTTTCAACCAAAGACTGCAAAATTTTTTCAAAAACTCCCAACTCGCACCACTTACGAAACTTATGATAAATGCTGTTCCAGTTTCCGAATTCTTTCGGAAGGTAACGCCATTTTGCTCCTGAATCCAATACCCAAAAAATTGCATTGAAAACTGTTCGAGAATTCAAAGCGGGACGTCCTGTGGATTTTGGTTTCGGCAAGTGCGGCTCTATAATTTTCCATTGCTCATCGGTTATCTTGTGGTAAAATGTCTCTGACATTCCTTTCGGTTTTTATTTCAATTTTATTTTACCAAAAGTTTTTGCTTATGTTTTTTTATTTCTATAGTTTACCAACACGCCCTAGAAACGACTTTTTGAAAATTTTTATTTAAAAATTTCACAAAATCATCTCCCAAAATAAAAAAATTCGGAAATTAAATTTTTTTGGTGAAACATCAAGATTTTTTCTCGCTTAAGAGCGTGTTTCCGAATTTTTCTAATCTTGAAAAAAGCCCGAACTCGCGTAGAGTTCGAGCTGTCACTTTTAAGTTAGAAATTTTTTCAGGTCTCCACAATCTTATTGAGCTTATCATAAACCGCAGTGAGTGCCGTCACTCCGTCGCGCATTTCCTGCATTTTAGCGTCGGTGATTCCCAAACGCTTCTGCATAATATCGACAAGAATTTTTTCCTCTTCGGGATATTCCTTGTCAATCAGTGCGATCGCGTAAAGTTCAAAGAAAACGGCAGTCTTGACCTTTTGAGCGCAATCATCGAAAGCCGACAATTCCTCGTTAAAATCGACTTTGTGAGCTTTAGACAAATCTGCGTCTAATTCGAGGTTTAAGACTCAAAAAGTTTTTTTTCCGCCTTATCAAGACGACCGTCCGCATAAACCATTGTGTAAGCAAGATTCAAAAAAGCCTCCTGCTGTTTTGGAGTAAGCCCCGACAAAAACATAAAAATTCCTCCTTCAAAATTATTCTTCGCCAAATTTACTGTCGATGAGTTCGACCAGAGCTTTCACGGCTTTACCTGCGTCTGAACCGGTTGCAGAAATTGTAACCTCGTCGCCACGTTGAAGACCACTACCCGACCACATTAAAATACTTTTTGCGTCCAGCGTTTTTCCTTTTGCCTTAAATTGAATTTTTGAATTAAATTTATTGGCTGTTTGCGTCAACAAACTTGCAGTTCTTCCCGGATAAACACCGCAACGATTTCTGATTATAGTAGCAACTTCGGCAACGTTGTCGCCATAATATTCCTTTTTGTGGACAAGCGGAATTTCAGGCAACGGCGGTTCAGGTTTTTGGGGTGGGGAAGATTTTTCTGTACTATTGTTTGACGGAATACCATTTTTAAAATCCATAGAAGCTACAAGTGCTTTTGCCGCAAATTTTACCAAAGTTGGTTGGTTCATAAGAGCTAAATCAACGCTATTTATCATGAATTTTTTCATTTCTTCGTCTGTCAAAAAATCATCTCCTCTCAAGAAATCTTCAACGTTACGCCAGTGTGAAATTTTTACGTTCAGTCAAAGTACGAGCAAATTCGGGACGGGCATCATCGTCGCCTAAAGCTTTTGCAAATCCCACTAAAGCAACAGCCGACAAAATGGCAGGAAATGCTCCGGAAATTTTTCCCTGTATGATGTCATTTTTACTCAGAACAAGCGGTTTTTTGTAAGTCTCCAATTTCAACCCTCCAAAGTCAAAATACCTTTCCACTGCAAATCACGAATCATATCGACCAAATCATTTTCCAAATCTTTTTCCTCAACGTCGAAACGCTCAAGAAATTTATTTTTAATTTCGTCGATAGAATTTTTTCCATTCGCCAAGTTGATAAAAAATGCCGCAGTCGAATTAAGATAATACATAACCAAGTCATCGGTGCAGACGATCAAAACCTCGTCGTTCAATTTGCTCTTTACCAGCGAAACATGCGGCACTTTGTTTTCAAGCCATGCAAAAATCATTGTCATCACTCCAATGAGATTTAAAACTCGGCAAACGTGAAGTCGGACTGGCTTTGATAACGGACTTCAAAACTTTGCCAGCCGCATAACCTGTAGTTGCGGCAGTAGCAATCGCTGTTAATCCGGCGATTAAAGCGGGAAACGCCCCCTCTTTTCCTTCAATCGTATCGGCACTAACTACGACCGGCGACGAATACTTTTCCTTCAAAACAAAAACCTCCTTAAAGTTGAAAATCTGAGTCAACGTGATTTTTTACGTTGCTTTCCTGTTTATCTTCATCAATCGCAGAAACAAAATTTTTAACTGCGTCTGATTTCCAAGCGTCAATTCCTTTATCCAGCCAAATTTCTTTAACGGATTTTTCAAGAACATTTCCGATAGTGAACGGAGCCATGCAGTCAAGGCGAAAATCTCCATTCGGTCTGATAATCCCTCCGCCGTTTACCTCAGCCATGTAACGCTCCATAGAAATTTTTAATTCTGCCGAGCGTTGAATTGTAATTCGACCTGCATACTTTTTTGAAAATTCCTCAATCTGACTATAAAGCAAATTTTTTTGTTCGTCATTTAAAACAATCTCGGTATTTTCATAAGCACGACCGCTAAACATAACTTCGCCGAGAATAATTGAATTTGCTCCGAGCCTGTACGCAAGATTTATCATATCTTCGACAAAATTTATATTTTGCGGCGTGACGGTGTGAGCAATTACAAGCGGAATACCTGCATCAGAAATTTCAAGTGCACCGTTCACCGCTCTGTCGAAACTTCCCTTAACGCCTCTGAAATTGTCGTGAATTTCCGCAGTCGAGCCGTCGATAGAAATTTGAAACCAAAAATATCTGTACTTTGCAAAACGCCGAACTTTTTCTTTTGTCAACAAAAAAGCATTGCTGATAACTACAAAACTTGTTCCGTCGTCATGCAAAATATCCATGATGTCAAAAAGTTTGTCGCCGAGTAAAAGCGGTTCGCCGCCTGAAATTATGCACTGGAAAATTCCGCCGTCAGAAACAATTTGTCGTGAAAGTTCGCACCATTTTTCAGGAGTCATTAAAGTTTTTCTGTCGCTGTCGCCGGAACGATTGTAACAATGTTTACATTTCAAATTGCACTGCCCGGTAAGTTCAAACTGCAACGTAATCGGATAATTAAATTTTTTCGGATACGCACCGATATTTTGCAGAGTTGCAATATTTTGTTTCACTGCCTTCAAACTTTTTTCGTCCAGTGTGCGATATTTTTTCAAATAATTTTTCAAGTTCTCAACTCCTCGCAAATTTTTTTAGCCATTTTGTGAAAATCTTCTACAGTCATATCTGAATAAAAATTTTCATAAACAAATTTTCCGTTACAAACTGGCGGACGACTTTTATAAATTTTGCACAAATTATTTTCTCCCAAATTTTTACAAACACCGTCGCCCCGATCGAAATTTTTTAACTCTTTAACCAAGTCAATGTGACGGCAACAATTTCCGCACTGCTTGCACTCATAAGGATAATATTTTTCCATGTTATTTTTTCCCGACAATTTTATGAGTAACGACTTTTGTAATCTGCTTGCGAAAACTTAAAGCATGCTCAACTTCGTCTTCCGAAAGATATGGTAAAGGTTGCCCCATTGTCTCCGCTCTCACTGCTTCACGATATGCCAGCGCGAGTTTATTTTGATTTTCGCAAAGTATCGCGTCTAAAATATCTTGCGTAATTTTCCCTTCCTTACGAAGATTTTTTATTTCTTTCTGAAAACTGACGACTTCCGCTGTGTTTGAAATATCTTCTGAAATTTTTTCGACAGTTTTTGCAATGCCGGCAACTTTCTTGGCAATTTTCTTGACTTTGTGAGAGCGATCGCTTTCTACTATATTATTTTCAATTATAGGAGTGGCTTTTTCACTACCTTTCAATATTTCAGTCGCCTTGCTCGCTGTAAAGCTGATAGCTTTTTTTGCAATAAAAGACTTCAAGGACAATCTAATCACTTCCAATCTATCCAAGAATTTTGTGAACAATGGTTTTTTTTCCCGCGTCGCGCAGTTGCTCAAATTCCTTACTCAGAATGTCGGTCGTATTTTTTGCGTCGAGAATTGTCCGCCCAGCAAACATTGTTGCTCCCATAACTGCCGAAGTTCCTGTAGCCATTCCGACAACATCTGTCACATCTGAAACTGAAAGTTCTTTGCCTGCCTGTTTCAAAAAATTTGCGGTACTTGAAAAAAAATCTTCATCGGCGGAATCATTGTTAATTTTTTGCGAAGAATTTTTTTGCTTACTTCCCAAAATTTTTTTGACAGCTTTTTTCGCTATTTCTTCTGAAACTTTTTTCCCTGCACCTATCGCAATTTTTTTTACGATTCCCATATGTTCCCCCCGAATTTAATTTTCAAATTTGCGATTAACAACCCAAGTATGCGGCTTGTCACCATTTTTTCTCGGACATTTGCCGGGTTGAGGTCTGCCCATTGAAACAAAACGAATTTCTTTTTTCCCGCAGTGACTGCACATGTACTCAATTCTTTTTGTCGCCATAAATTTTCGCCTGCCTTTCAAAATTTTTTATACAATAACACAAATTTTTAAAAAATGGTGTCCTGCTTGAACACTTCGCAAAAAATTTTTTAAACAACTTGCGCGGTAATTTTTCCGAGACATTCCAAATAATTTTGACAAGGTTTTTCACTCATCAAAATACAAGGCGGCACGTCCAATGCGTAGGCAATTTGAATCATCGCCGTGCAAGTCATTCCCTTGTAAAGGTCTGACCGTTCAATTTGGCTGATATAAGTTCCCGTTAATTTTGATTTTGTCGCAAGTTTTTCTTGAGTCATTTGCTCAATCACACGAAAACGGCGAATATTTGCCCCGATATTTTTGTAAGTTTCCGCGATTAAATTTTCCATTCTCTCACCTCGATTTTATGAGTAATTATTGCAAAAAAATTTTTCATTTACCAGAAACGGACAATTTTATTTTTTGCACTGACAGTTTGGAAAAAATATTATCACATAAAATAAAAAAAGTGGTGTCCGCGTTGAACACCACCTCAATTTTTTTTCATGGATAATTTTTAAATCTCCATTTGGGATAATCAATCAAATAAATATTTTTTGTTTGATACCTCCCGCTGATTTTTCCATTCCAAAAAATTCTTTTTTCTTCAGGAATATCCAAAAAAATTTTTATGTCAAAATTTCCGAGAAAAATTCTGCAATTTCCGAGCGGAATCACAAATTTTTTAGATTGATGCGGCAAAATCGTCGCAGAAAAAATTTTTTTCTCAAGTGCGAGAGTAATTTCAATATTAAAAGTTGGTAAAATTTCTTCGCTGTCGTTTTCAATTTCAAGAGTCAAATCATAATCGGGAGGAAAATAAAAATTTTCTCCTTTGCTGTCATTTCGCCAATTTTCCCAAATATTTTGCTCAAATTCCATTTCAAAAAAATTTTCGCCGTGCAATAAAACTGTACAATTTATGCTGTCAAAATTTTTTTCAATTTTTTTTGGCGATTCGGGAATTTTTTGCACAGGTTCTGGAGATTTTTCAATAAACGGCGGAGATTCGGGAAATTTTATTTCTGCCCATTCAAATTTTTTCTCGGATTTTTTTTCAGGCTCTGGCGATTTTTCGGGTTGAGAAATTTTTTCTTCGACTTCTTCGGAAATTTTTTTCTGTTCCATCAAGTTGTTTTCTTCAAAAAAATTTTTGTAAATTAAAGTTGCGGATAAAAATATTCCTGCCGTCAAAATAAATTTCAGCGAAAAATTTTTTAATTTATGAAGAAAAAATTTTTTATCAATATCCGCAGAAATTTCCTCGACGTTCTGATAACGCTTTGCCGGATCCAATTCAGTGCATTTTTGCAAAATTTTTTTCAAATATCCGCGATAATTTTCGCCAAGAATTTTTTGAAAAGTTATTCCGAGAGAAAAAATATCACTTCGCGGATCGGTTTGACCAAAGCCAAATTGTTCAGGCGGAGCATAACCGCGAGTTCCCAAAAAATCCGTGTCAAATTCTGAATTTTCTTTTTCAATGCGCGAAATGCTGAAATCAATCAGTTTCACGGAATTATTTTTTGTCAGCATAATATTTGACGGCTTTAAATCGCGATGAATAATTTTTTCTTCGTGCAAAATTTTCAAGCCGTTGCAAATTTCTTTTAAAATTCGCGCGGAAGTTTTTTCGTCAAGCCCGTTGTTGTAAATCAAAATTTCCGAAAGTGTGCGACCTTCGACAAATTCTTCGACGACAAAAAATTTTCCGCCAAACTCTACCGCGCGATAAATTTCAGGCAGGTAAGGATTTTTAATTTTTTTCAGCATTTTATAAATTTCGATTGTTTTTAAATTTCTTTCTTTCAGAACGCAAATTTGCTTGGCGGTCTTATCGTAGACCAAATAAACTTTACCGTTTTTATTTTCTTTCAACACGTCGATAACTTCATAAAAATTTTGCAAAGGATTCATTTTCACTTTACCTCAAAAATTTTTTCGAGTAATATTATAAAAGGAGGCGAAAATTATGCATGAAAAAGATACCGACAAACTTTTTGAAGAATTAAAAATTCAGCCCGACGTTGAGCAATTTTTGGCTGAAAATCAGGCTGAATTTACCGTTCCTTTACACGAATATTTGAATAAAATCTTACAGGAAAAAAAATTGTCAAAAAAAGATGTTGTTAATTCCATAAATTTTGACAAAAAACACGCTTATCATATTTTTTCCGGCAATAAAAAACCTTCCAGAAAAAAATTATTGGCAATAGCCCGTGCCATAAATTTAAATCTTGATGAAACTCAATATTTATTGCGTTACGGAGGTTTTGCAATTTTATATCCTCGTAATCCTTATGACGCAGTTATTATTTCCGCAACGGAAAATAATTTGACGCTCGCGGAAACCGAATTACTTTTGGAACAACTCGGCGAACTTCCTCTTTCCGATCTCGCTTAAAAATTTATCTATCAATGACAGGATTTTTAAATCAAAGGTAATAATTTTTTCTGAAGTTCAGGGGCAACATCAAGACCATTCATAGCATCCTCCGCTGTCAAGTCCCAACTTTTCATAGCACTGCGGATATTTCTCAATAAGGTAATTTTTTCGGTTTCAGCTGTAGCTTTAGCCGCCGCTTTTTCTGCAGCTTCCTTTGCAGCTTGTTCAGCCGCAATTTCAAGTAAAGGTTCCATCAATCCGCCCATTTTTTCCAATTCCTCCTTCATGTCCTCTGAAATTTCCAAGTCATATTCCTCACGCAGAATTTTTTCTTTTTCTTCCGACGTTTTTAATTCCATGAAAATCAAGTGCAATAAATCCAAAAGTTTATGTGTAGTAGAATTTTTCCCCAGATTTAAAATTATTATCGTAAGCAAATCATAATTTTTTACTTCATCGTGAAATTTTCCGTGTAAAACTTTCTCCGTCAGTCGATATTCTTGAATAGAGTCGGCACGATAATTTTGCACGTCCATGCAAACCCATATCGAAAAAATTTTTTTCAAGTTGTTAAAATCGTCGCCGTGAAATTCTTTTTCTTTTTGAGAAGAAATGAGACGTGCCGCATAATAGACAGCACGTTTCATCAATTTGTAGTGAATGTTTTGAGTGGTTTTTTGCGGTTCGACATTGATTATAAATTTTGCTTTTTCTCCGTCCATCGGAACAAACGCATCGAAAATAATATCGAAAGTGACAAGCCCTTCAGTCGGA
>CAJOCT010000080.1 GCA_905236725.1 uncultured Selenomonadaceae bacterium
CTGAGTTTGTTTTGCATGACTGAATAATATGCGTTTGAAGGATCGGGAGTGCCGTGCGCCATCAACAAAATCGCCGTGCCCTTCTGATAATTCGGCAACTCAAGAGACTGCATAACGTCCATAACGTCGTCATCTTGATCCTCCTGTCCCTGCCAATACATCAGCGGAGTTGCGAGCGTCATTTTTTTGAATTGAGTTTTATACTCGTGGAAAAGTGCAACGTCATATTTGTACTCAATGCCGGGAATCAGCGCGAGCGGTACCAAAGTGATTCGCGTATAACCCTGCGCCTTGAGTTCGTTCAAAGTTTCTTCCGGCGTTTTGTAATCGCTCTTGCCCTCATTCTCCTTTATGTGCTTGATTACGATATGACTTGTGAACGCCGTGACGACTTTTGTATTTTTATGTGCGTCTTGAATTGCTTTGACAGTCGCTTCGATAGTCTTCGCGCGGGTGTCTTTAAAAGTTGTTCCGAAACTTAAAACGACAATCGCGTCTTTGTTAGCAACACTTTGCATTGAAGGATTATCATACTTCAACATCCCGACTTGGGTTGCCATCTGAAGAGCGGCGGGCGGATTCGCAACCTCGTCGCTGAGCTGATAAGCGGCTTGAGTTGTGGAAGTTGCGCCGAGTAAAGCTGTACATGCCACAGACATCACCAGAAATTTTTTCCAATTCCTCACTTAAAACATCTCCTTGAACTTTTGAAAATTTTTCGCTCATACATTTCAAATTTTTCAAGGCGAGAATTATTTTAAACAATCTGACGCATTTGTCAAATTTTTTTAATCGATCAAAGTCAAAGTTACGGGACAATGATCGCTGCCGTAAATTTCGCTTTCAATCGTCGCCGCAGAAATTTTTTCCGCAATTCGATTCGACACCAAAAAATAATCTATCCGCCAGCCCGCATTGTTCAACCGCGCTTTTCGTAAATATGACCACCAAGTATAAGCGGCTTTTTTTTCGGGATACAAATATCTGAAAGTGTCCGTAAATCCCGCCTGCAAAAGTTCGTCGAATTTTCCGCGCTCCTCGTCGGTAAAGCCCGCGCTGTGATGATTCGACGACGGATTTTTCAAGTCAATTTCCTTGTGCGCAACGTTTAAATCTCCGCAAATTATCACCGGCTTGATTAAATCCAACTTTTGAAGATATTCGCGGAAAGCGTCCTCCCAAGTCAAACGATAATCCAGCCGCTCAAGATTTCTGGAATTGGGCGTGTAAACGTTGACGAAATAAAAATTTTCAAAGCCCAAAGTTATAACTCGTCCTTCGTGGTCGTGTTCGTCAATTCCGATTCCGTAAGTTACCGAGCGCGGTTGAATTTTCGTAAAAACCGCCGTTCCCGAATAACCTTTTTTCTCCGCACTGTTCCAATATTGAGAACATTCTTTTATGTCGATAATCGCCTGACCTTCCTGCATTTTCGTTTCCTGGATGGCAAAAATATCCGCGTCAAGTTTTGCATAACTCGCCATAAAATCTTTTTTCAGACAGGCGCGCAGTCCGTTCACGTTCCAACTTGCAAATTTCATATAAATTTCTCCTTTCGCGCTGTCAAAAAATTACATCGGCGGCGGACCCATTCGGCGGTTACTTTGTGCGGAAGATTTTTTTTCGGCGGCTTTATATGTAACTGAAACTTCATCGTCAATTTGTAAATTTCCCTGCGCGACTTCGACAAATTCTTCACCGTAAAGCCCGACTGTTATATAAACTTTTTCCGCGACCTGTTGACCTTTCGCGTCTTTGGTAATTTTTTCGACGTATGAACCCTGCGCATCTGTTTTAACTGCGGAAATCGGCACACATAAAGCATTTTGAACATTTCCGACAATTATATCAAGCCGCGCAGTCATTGCGGGCAAAAGTAAATTTTTCGGGTCGGGTGCGTTGAAAGTGACGTAGTAATAAATAACCGAATTGCTCGACGAACTCGACGACGAACTTGACGAATTACTGCTTATGTCCCAAGAATTTGCCGTGTCTGTTTGAGAAATTTTGTTGACGATTGCGGAAAATTTTTCATCGGGGAAAGCGTCAACGGTGAAATTTGCCCGCTCGCCGACTTTAACGCTGCCGATATCGGTTTCGTCAACTTTCGCTTTGACAAGTTTTTCGCTCAAATCCGCAATTCGTAAAATTACTGTGGGATTATTCGTCCCTTGCACCGCCATACTTCCCGCCGTCAACGGCTCGCCGACAACAATTCCGTCCATCGGCGCAATTATGACGGTCTCGCTTACATCGGCTTCGGCTTTTTCCAAAGTGGTTTTCGCCTTGTCATACTCAAATTGTGCGTCCTGAAGTTCCTGCAAAGATTTTGCGCCGATATTGTAAAGTTTTTCCGTGCGCTCAAGTTTTTGAGATGCGTTTGTCAAAGAAAATTGCGCTTGATCTCGCGTCGCCTCAAAGTCTTTTCCGTCCAAAATTGCAACGACTTGCCCGGCAGTAACTTTTTCATTTTCTTCGACCAAAATTTCTTTTACTCGCGCCGTGATTTTGCTGGAAACTTCGACGCTGTTTTTCGGCTGAACCGTTCCCGTCGCCGAAACTGTTTTTGTCAAATTCATCCGCACAACTTTTTCTGTCTCGTAAGTTTGAACAGATTCCGCCGTGACTTTGTCGTTATAAAATTTATATCCCGCCGCCGCGCCGATTAAAACTAAAATCAGCGCGAAAATTTTCAACTTCAAAAAAATTCACCTCATAAATTTTAAAATTTTGGCGAATTATAACATAATTGAAAAATTTTTCGCAAAAAAAACTCCCGATTTTTTTCGGAAGTAAAAATTTTTTTAAATGTAACTCGGGCGGCGATTTTCTCTTTGATAAAAAGGACTGCCTCCGCGATTAAAATTTTTTCCCTTCGGCACGAGCTGAATTTGAAGAGCCTCCATTCTCAAGCCGGCTCCCGCAGTTCCCGCAGGTTCGCCGTTTTTCGCCCAACCGAGCCAGCCGCCGTCTTGAACGTGCGCACGGTAATAAATATCATATTTTCTTGCGTATCTGCCGATAAGTTTGATTCTGACCGCCTCAAGGCGCAACTCTCGCCCGGTCGTTCCCGCAACTTCACCGGTCTCCTTCCAATCCATCCAGCCGACGTCTTGGACGTGCGCACAATATTCAACCATCCCTTCGTAATCGTCGGTCATATGAATGACGAAGGCCTCCAGGCGCAAACTCTGACCGGTCGTTCCCGCAACTCCGCCGTTGTAAACCGGTCCCGTCCAGCCGATGTCTTGAACGTGAACTTGATAATTAAAATCTATCGCTGCCTGCGAAGAACTCTGCATCGCCAAAAAAAACAGCGCGAAGACGATAAAACTAAAAATTTTTTTCATTACAAATCCTCCTTAAAAATATTTTTCTTCGTAACCGCGCGGCGTTATCATAAAGTTATTTTTCACGAAAGTTTTTGAATTGCCGATTAAAACCAAAGAGAACATATTTATTTCTTCGCTCAAAAAATTTTCCAGCGTGGAAATAATTTTTTTTTCGTCAGCTCTCCCCGCGTTCGTCACGATTCCGACGGGCGTATTTTTTTCTCTAAACTCAAGCAAAATTTTTTGAACTTCCTCGATATTTTTCACGCGCCGCCGACTTTTCGGGTTGTAAAGCGCAATGACAAAATCTCCCTCCGCCGCACATTTCACGCGCTTTTTTATCAAGTCCCAATCCGTCAGCAGGTCGCTTAAACTTATCACGGCGAAATCGTGCATGAGCGGTGCGCCCAATATCGCCGCCGCAGAATTTACCGCAGAAATTCCCGCGATGACTTCAAATTCAGGCTGATTTTCTTCCGGCAAATTTAAAATTGTTTCGATGACAAGCCCCGCCATTCCGTAAACTCCCGCATCGCCCGAAGAAATTACCGCAACCTTTGAACCTTTTCGCGCCTCGTCGACAGAAATTTTCGCCCGTTCGACTTCCTGCATCATTTCCGTTGCGATAATTTTTTTCCCGACCAAAATTTTTTCGATCAACTTCAGATAAGTTTTGTAACCGGAAATAATTTCCGCCGACTCAATCGCGTTTTTTGCCCGCTCCGTCATATCAAGAAAATTTCCCGGTCCGATTCCCACAATCGAAATTTTTCCGCAACTCATATTCTCACCGTCCTAAAAAATTTTCCGTACAATTCTAACATCTGAAAAATATATTTCAACTTTATTTGATAATTGCGGATTTTTTTTATAAAATACAGCGCAGTTTATAAAATCGAATGGAGTGAAAAAAATGACAAGGGTTTTGCTTGCCGAAGACGATAAAAAACTTGGTCGACTGATTGAATACATGCTTTTACAAAACAGAATCCAAGTCGAGTGGATAACCAACGGCGCGGATATTTTTGAATACGCGATGTATTCCGAATACGATATTTTAATTTTGGATTGGATGTTGCCGAACGTCACGGGTCTTGACGCTTGCAGGAATTTGCGCGAGGCGGGTTATGAAAAATCTATTTTAATGCTCACGGCAAAAGACAGCGTCGAAGACAGAGTCACCGGCTTGGACGCGGGCGCGGACGATTATCTTGTAAAGCCTTTTGAGTTTGAGGAACTTTTGGCAAGACTTCGCGCACTCGGTCGGCGCAGTACTCAAAGAATTCAGCAGGAAATTGTCGAAGTCGGCGATTTTACTTTGAACCGCACGACAAAAGTTTTGAAGAAAAAAAATCAAGTCATTCAGCTTTCGCCGCGTGAATTTCAACTTTTCGACCTGCTTGCTCAAAATATCGGCGTTGTCGTTCCCCGCGAAATTATTTTGGACAGAATTTGGGGGCTTGAGCGCGATATAACTTCAAACAACATCGATTCTTACATGAAAATTTTGCGCAAAAAGTTGAACGAGGTTGACGGAAATATTTCGATAAAAACCGTGCGCGGAATCGGCTACCGTTTGGAAACTTAAAAAAATTTTTCGGCGAAAAAAATTTTTATGTGTTATAATTCCCTAAGCAATTTTTGCGAGGGGAATTTTTTTGTTATGAATATAAACCTTGTAAAATTTAATACCGACGTGGGCAAAACCAAGCCGAACAATATGCGCAACCCCGACAATGCTTGTCCTTTCTGCGACGTGAAAAATTTGACGGATATTATCGACACGGACGGCGATATTATTTTTCTGAAGAATAAATATCTCGTCGTTGAATCCTCCGATCAATTTGTTTTAATCGAGGGCAGTGAATGTGAGAGCGATATGCCGCACTACAGTCGGGAAAAAATGCGCCGTGTCATTAAGATGGGGATTAAGCATTGGAAAAAACTTTTGAGTTCCGGCAAGTACGAGGAAGTTTTGTTTTTCAAAAATTACGGTCCGATGTCCGGCGGCACAATTCGCCATCCGCACATGCAAATTGTCGGCTTTCCAAAATTAAATTCCGAACTGCTTTTTGACGTCGAGGAACTTGAAGGCGTTTTAATCGCTGAAAAAAACGGCGTTGAACTGAACATTTCAAACTGTCCGCGCGTAGGTTTCGGCGAACTGAATGTAATTTTTAATCGCGACGGAAATTTGGACACGTTGGCGGATTTTTTGCAAATCGGCGTTCATTATCTTACGAACTTTTTCAGAAAAAATTTGTCGAGTTACAATATTTTTTTCTATCACAAAGGCGAAAAAATTTTTGCAAAAATGATGCCGCGTTTCGCAACTTCGCCGTATTTTGTCGGTTACAACATTCATTTTTTGCCGCGAAATATTTATCAAATTGCCGAAGAAGTCAAAAAAATTTATTTCGGCGAGAATAAAAAAATTATTTTTGATTGAGGTGAAAATTTTGAATTTAGAAAAATCCGCCGCCGCGTTTGAGGAGGCAAAAAAATTTATGCCGGGCGGTGTCAACAGTCCCGTCCGTTCTTATTCAAGCGTCGATTGCACTCCGCCGTTTATTTCTCACGCGACGGGCAGCAGAATTTTTGACATCGACGGCAACGAATACATTGATTACGTCGGCTCTTGGGGACCGATGATTTTGGGTCACGCTCACCCGCAAATTGTCGAGGCTCTTAAAAAAGCTGTCGAAAAAGGCACGAGTTTCGGCGCACCTACCGAACTTGAAACCGAACTTGCAAAACTTGTGCAAAAAATTTATCCGAGTATGGAAGTTATGCGAATGGTAAATTCCGGCACCGAAGCGACGATGAGCGCGGTAAGAGTTGCGCGGGGATTTACGGGCAGAAATAAAATTATTAAATTTATCGGATGTTATCACGGTCACAGCGACAGCCTTCTTGTCAACGCGGGATCGGGCGCGACAACTTTCGGCGAGCCGTCGAGTCCCGGCGTCACTCAGGGCACGGCGCAAGATACAATTTCCGTGCCTTACAACGATATTTCTGCCGTCGAAAAAATTTTTGCTCAATGCGGCGAAGAAATTGCGGCGGTGATTGTCGAGCCTGTCGCGGGAAATATGGGACTTATCACGCCGAAAAAAAATTTTTTGCCCGGTCTTCGCAAGGTCACGGAAAAATACGGCGCAGTTTTAATTTTCGATGAGGTTATGTGCGGTTTTCGCGTGGCACTCGGCGGCGCACAGGAAAAATACAAAGTCACGCCCGATCTGACTTGCTTGGGTAAAATTGTCGGGGGCGGTTTGCCCTGCGCGGTTTACGGCGGGCGAGAAAATATTATGCGAAATGTTTCGCCGGACGGAAAAATTTATCAGGCGGGAACTTTGAGCGGAAATCCTCTTGCAATGACGGCGGGAATCGAAACGCTGAAAATTTTGCTCAAAGAGTCGAGTTTCATGGAAAAAATTTCCAAAAAAACTTCCGCCCTTGCCGACAGCTTGAAAATAAAAGCGCAACTGGCAAATGTCGAAATCCAAGTTCCGCAAGTCGGCGCGATGTTCAGCATCTTTTTCAACACAAAACGAGTCAAAAATTACGAAGACGCAAAATCTTCGAGCGATGATCAATTTAAAATGTGGTTTTCTGAAATGCTCAAGCGCGGAATTTATCTTGCGCCTTCGCAGTTTGAAACGCTTTTCGTTTCGGCGGCGCACTCGGCGGAGGACATTGCGAAAACTTTGGAAGCGGCGGCGGAAACTTTTCAAATTATCAGCACTCATTTTAAAAACGAAATCGAAGAGTAATTTTTTAAATTGCTTTTATTCAAACAGTCGTGTATAATCGGCGGTTGAAAGGAGATGTTGCAAATGGTGGGCGAAGTTTTGCGGGCGGAGCGCGATCGTCGGCAACTGACAATTCATGACATCGAAGAGGCAACAAGTATTCGCGCACTTTACATTGAATCCATTGAAAACGGCAATTATGAAAAACTGCCCGGCGACGTTTACACAAAGGGCTTTATCAAAAATTATGCAACCTTTCTGAACCTTGACGCGGAGTCTTTGGTCAAACAATTTGTCGAGGAGCGCACTCCCGCACCGACTGCCGAAGAAATTATTGCTGGCGAAAAAGACAGCTCAAATAAAAAAGTCGAAAAACCTCAAGAAGTTCCGACTGAAAAAATTGATCCGCCGAAGTTGAGAAGGCGGCGCAGTCATTCCGATTCCGACTCGGTCAGTTCAAAACTTGTTGCGGCGGTCGTTTTGATTGCGGCGATTGCGGGCGGTGCTTGGTATTTTTTCACAAGCAGTGACGGCGAAATTGCCGATAATAACGCGAAGCCGAAAATTGAACAGCCTGCGGTCGAAGAAGGAATTTTGCCGCCGGGTCAAACGATTGAAGAACAAAAACCGAATGCAGTTGCCGCCGCGCCAAATAATCAATCCGGCGTGAACATTCAGGCGAAATTCAGCGGCGATTGTTGGACCGAAGTCACGGTTGACGGCGTTGTTGTTTACGAAGACGTTGCAAGCGCGGGACAAACTTTGAGCTGGACGGGAAAAAATGATGTCACCGTTCGCGTCGGAAATGCGGGCGCGGTTGACCTCACCGAAAACGGGCGACATGTCGGGGCTCTCGGCGCAATCGGCGAAGTTACCGAAAGAACTTTCAGAAAAAGTTAATTTTTAATAGCGCAATAAATCACAATGCCGACAAATCAAGTAATAATCAGCTTTTTGTATCCTGCTTGTAGTCTACCTAAACGAATGCAAACGGATTTTCAGCAAGTTTGCAAAAAAAAAGTTCCCCGCCATAAAAGCGGGGATTACTGCTTTAAGCATTAAAAAAATCCGCTTGCAAGCGGAAAAATTTCCAATCAACCTTCCCAATAAATTTTACTGCCGATACCGCCGTCACGAACATCGACGTGAATAAAATCTTGGTAAGGATAAAGCCCGATACCGTCAAAAGG
>CAJOCT010000081.1 GCA_905236725.1 uncultured Selenomonadaceae bacterium
GTCGTCAAAACATTTTTACTGCGTACCATCCCTCCATAAAACAGCGCAACCGCCGGCGTCATTATAAAAACTAACGCCGCGCTGATTAGTACCCAAGCTGTATCTCCGCTGTTAATTACGTTCATAAACAAAACCTGCCAATCAAAAAAATTTTGTCGGTCGACTGACAGTAATATTATAATTTTGGTATATTTTCAAGTCAATAAATTACAAAAATGTATACCGAATACTTTTTTTCATATGACATATGTCACACGCTCAAAAAAAAATATGTTACACATTTCAGCTGAAAAAATTTGTGAATTTGTTAAACTTAAAAAAATTAAAAAAATTCTAACTTGGGAGGTTTAAAGATGTTTGGAATCATCGTTGGAACACACGGCGACTTTGCAAACGGAATCGTTCAGTCTTGCGAGATGATTTACGGCAAGCGCGAAAAACTCAAGGCGGTTACTCTCGTACCCGGCGAAGGACCTGACGACGTTGTTGCAAAGTACGAAAAGGCGATTAAAGAGCTTGGAACGGAAAAGATTTTGTTCCTCAACGATTTGATGGGCGGCAGTCCTTACAATGCAGCTTGTCGACTCGTTGCTACAAATGAAAATTACGGAATTGTTGCGGGCGTTAATTTGCCGATGCTGATTGCAATGAGTTCGGCGCAAGATGCAGACGACGGCTCGACACCGCTGGCGGAACTTATGGAGCAGGCTGTCAATGCCGCAAAGGACGGCACGGTCATTTCGTCTTACGAAAGTTTGAACGCGGTTGACGAAGAGGACGAACTCTAAGAACTTGTGGTCACAAGTTCAGGGGATAGTGAACAGTAAGTAGTGAACAGCTGTAACCTGTTCACTGTCCACTTACCACTAAATCTTGAATATTTGATTTTTTTCAAATAGATTTTTTCATTTTCAAGAAAGGGGTATTTTTATGGAAATTGCTTTTTGCAGAATCGACGATCGTTTGATTCACGGACAAGTTGCAACAGTTTGGTCAAAGGTTACCGGTTGCAATCGCATTATGTGTTGCAGTGACGACGTTGCGAAAGATGAACTTCGCAAAAAACTTCTCCTGCAGGTTGTTCCTCCCGGACTCAAGGGCTATGTTGTTCCTGTGGAAAAAGCTGTCGAGGCGTACAAAAATCCTAAGTACGATTCTTTCAAAACTTTATTCCTCTTCACCAATCCGCGCGATGTCGTTCGTGCCGTTAAAGGCGGAATCCCTTTTAAATCTGTCAATCTCGGCGGAAAATGCTTTAAAGACGGCGACACGATGATTTCTCAAGCTGTTGCGGTCAACGGCGACGACGTTGCGGCGATTAAAGAGTTGGTCGACATGGGAATTGAAGTTGAAATGCGTAAACTTGCAAACGACCCGAAAGTCAACGCTATGGACGCTTTGAAGGCAAAGGGACTTATTTAATTTTGAATGTGGGAGGAATTAGGAATTTTAATTTTCCAAAATTCCTCCTTATCAGCAAGGAGGTGCTTTTCAAATGTCAGAATTTCAACTGTTTGCATTATTTGTTGTTGCGGCAATAACAGGTATGGCATCAGTTTTGGACGAGGCGCAATTTCATCGCCCGATCATTGCTTGCACGTTGACAGGACTTGTACTTGGTGATGTAACGACCGGTGTAATTCTCGGCGGTACTTTGGAAATGATGGCGTTGGGCTGGATGAACGTCGGCGCGGCTATGGCTCCTGACGCGGCTCTTGCCTCAGTTGTTTCAGCAATTTTAGTTATCGTAGGTCATCAATCAATTGGCGCAGGTATCGCGCTGGCAGTTCCGCTTGCCGCTGCGGGACAGGTTTTGACAATTTTTGTTCGTACCATTACAGTTTTCTTCCAACATTTGGCGGATAAATACGCTGATGAAGGAAATATGCGCGGCATTGAATTTTGTCACTTTGCAGGCTTGATGTTGCAGGCTCTGCGCGTTGCTCTTCCCGCAGTTGCGATCGCGATGGTTGCAGGAACTGACACGGTCAACAACGCACTTGCCTCGATTCCCGAAGTCATTACTCGCGGTTTGCAGGTTGCCGGCGGATTTATCGTTGTCGTCGGTTACGCGATGGTTATCAACATGATGAACGCGGGCAAGTTGATGGTTTATTTCTTCCTCGGTTTCTTGATTGCGGTTTTCACGGACGTGAACTTGATCGGCTTCGGCGCGATCGGTGCGATTTGTGCATATTTCCATATCAAAGATATGCAAACAAATATTGCCATTGAAGAAGCCGCGAAGACCGGAGGCGGCGGCAGTGCTGTCGAAGGCGACGACATTGACGACTCCGAATTGATGTAGGGAGGGAGTGAGTTCTGTGGAAGAAAAAAAAGTTACTAAAAATGATTTGTTCTGGACGTTTGTAAGATCGAATTTCTTGCTCGGTTCATTCAACTTTGAACGTATGCAGGCAATCGGCTTTTGCGTGTCGATGATGCCTATCCTGAAACGCGTGTACGGTGACAGAAAAGACGAACTGAAAAAAGCGTTGAAACGTCACTTGGAATTTTTTAACACTCAACCTTTCGTTGCGGCGGCGATTATGGGAATTATCGGCGCAATGGAAGAGAAGAAGGCTAACGGCGCGGACATCAGCGACGCGACTTTATCTGGTGTTAAAGTCGGTTTGATCGGACCTTTGGCAGGTGTCGGCGATCCTATTTTCTGGGGAACGCTTCGCCCGGTCTTGGCGGCTCTCGGTGCAGGTATAGCGCTGACAGGTTCATTGCTCGGACCTATAATTTTCTTCGTTGCGTTCAACGTGATTCGTCTCGCAACTCACTGGTACGGCGTGAAATACGGTTACGAGAAAGGTACCGAACTCGTTGAAAACATCGGCGGTCATCAGATGCATTTCTTGACGGAAGGTTCTTCGGTACTCGGCTTGTTGGTTATGGGCGCATTGGTTGCGAAATGGACGACGGTCAATATGCCGCTCGTCATTTCCGAATATGACAACGCACTCGGCGATCACGTCGTAACAACTTTGCAGTCGATTCTTGACAGCTTAATGCCCGGACTCGTTGCGCTCTTGATGACGTTTGCTTGCATGTGGCTTTTGAAGAGAGGAATTAATCCTCTTATCATCATCATCGGATTGTTTGCAATCGGTATTGTGGGTTACGCAATCGGATTGTTTGCTTAATCGGCACATGTTTAAACCCTTTACATAAACAAAAAAAGCTCCCGACAAATTGCGGAGCTTTTTTTATAAGCAAGGAGAAATCGGAATGGAAATTAAAATTATTTTTTCGGATATTGACGGAACTTTTTTAACGAACAATCATGAAGTTACGGAAAAAACTCAAAAGGCGGTAAAATCTCTTCTTGCACAAAATAAAAAATTCGTCTTGGTCAGCGCAAGGATGCCAGAGGCGATTTATCCCATCACCGAAAAAATCGGCGTGAAAATCCCAATCATAAGTTACAGCGGCGGACTTGTTCTTACTGAAGACGAAAAAATTCTTTACGACAAAAAAATTTCGCTTGAGGAAACGAGAAAACTTTTGAACGAACTGAAAAATTATCTCGACATCTCGGTAAATTATTATACCGGCAGAAAATGGTTTGTCGAAAAAATTGATGCGCGAGTTGAAAGAGAAATGAGAATTACTAGCGCGACGGCGGAACTTGCAAATTTTTCCGAACTCGTCGAAAAAAATATTCTGCCTAACAAAATTTTAATTATGACTGAGCCGAAAATCTGCGAAAAACTTGAGATTGAACTCGGCAAAAAATTTCCTGATTTAAATGTCGTGAGGTCGTCGAAAATTTTGCTGGAGATTATGGACAAAACTGTCTCGAAGGCTCGCGGGATTGAACATTTGCTTCGACATTATAATTTCGGCGTTGAAAATTCTCTCGCGTTCGGAGATAATTACAATGACGTTGAAATGTTAAAATTTGTCGGTTGCGGAGTTGCCATGAACAATGCGCCCGACGACGTGAAAAAAATTGCGGACGACGTGACCGACTCGAACGAAGAGGACGGAATTTATAATTACTTCCGCAGAAAAAAATTGACAGAATGAAAGAAAAAATTTTTTCGACCGTCATTGCAATTTTAATTTTGGCAGTAATGGCGATATTTTACAAATTCGGGCAAGAGGATTATTCTTTGCGGCAAAACGAACATCGCAGAAAATTGGGCGCGGTTTACATGACTTTGAACAATCCTTTTTACGAAGTGATTGACGAGGAAATTCGAACGGTCGTAGAAAATCACGGCGATATTTTAATTTCAAGAAATCCCGCGTTGAGTGTCGAAAAACAAATTGAAGAAATTCGGGACTTGATAGATAACGGGGTTGAACTGATTTTTATAAATCCTGCCGATTGGACGAAAATTGAACCCGCGTTGAAATTGGCGCACGATGCAAAAATTCCGGTGATTGCGATTGATACGAATGTCGAGGACGACCGACTTGTTGCCTGCACGGTTGTTTCGGATAATTATTTGGCGGGTGTGCAATGTGCGGAACATCTTTTGACTCACGCGGACGGCGGAAAAATCGCGCTCTTAAAACATTCTCAAGCGCGTTCATCAATTGACAGGATTCAAGGCTTTTCAGATAAAATTTCCGAAAACAAAAATTTTGAAATTGTAGCCGAAGAAGAATGTTTGGGACAACTTGAAATTGCCATGCCCGCCATGAAAAAAATTATTGCGGCTCATCCCGAAGTCAATATAGTTATGGCGTTGAACGATCCCGCCGCGATGGGAGCAGTTGCCGCTCTGCAAAATGTTAATCGGCTCGACAAGGTTTTGATTTACGGAGTGGACGGCGTGCCGGAAACTAAAGAAATGATTTTTTCTCACAGAATGACGGCAACCGCAGTACAATCTCCGCGAAAAATCGGCAAGATTTCCGCGAATGTTGCTTATAAAATTTTCAACGGCGAAAAATTTGAGAAACTCATAACCTTGCCGACAAAATTAATTTCCGAAGAAAATATTTCTGCGACGGACATTGAAAGTTGGGATTAAATTGTCGAAATCGATAAAAGTAACCGGCATGCATACCTTGCTGTATGTTTACAACGGTTTTGTAATTTTCATACTCACGGCTTTCATGTGCATGACGCAGGATAAAATAGTTCAGTCGATGGTCGCGAGGTCTTTTTTGGAAGATGCAATTTCTGTCCCGACTTCTTCGGCAACAATGTTTTACACCGCAATTTTTTTATTCGGAGCGTTGATTTTTATCAGCCGACTTTACCGAAAAAATGAACACAAATATTTCAAATATGTTTTACTGGCACTTGAAATAATTGTCTGCATGTTTTTACTGCGAAATTTAAATTTGTCTTATGACGGATTGGTTTTATTGGTCGTTGCGGACTTAATGTATCGTTATCACGGGCATTATCAGGAAATTACGCTGTTGGCGGCGATGATTCTGTTATATTTCATCGCGAATTACAACATGGCAATTTTTCAAACAAAAATAATTTCGTTCTCGGCGTACGTCTCATATTACAACGTGACGACTCAAGCGATAATTTTGGCACTGCGCAACACTTTTTATTCGATAAACATTGTGCTTTTCGTTTTTTACTTGGTGATGTTGATAAAAAATACTCACGAAGAAAAAGAAAGAATCCGCCTTTTAAATGAACAACTTGAGGAGGCGAATCAAAGACTGCTTGCCTATGCGATCGAATCTGAACAAATTGCCGAAACTCGCGAAAGAAATCGTTTGGCAAGGGAAATTCATGACACGCTCGGACATGCATTGACCGGAATTATCGCGGGACTGGACGCCTGCATAATGACTTTGGACATTGCTCCGGAAATTACGAAAAAACAGTTAAATAAAATCCGCGACACTGCCAAAAAAGGGATTGTCGACGTTCGTCGTTCTGTGAAAAAATTGCGTCCCGATGACCTGGAAAAATTACCTTTTCAAGAGGCGTTGAGGCAAATGACAAAAAATTATTCCGAGTCGTCGGGAATGGAAATTACTTTTGACATTTTCAGCTGGTCGGATAATTTGCGCCAAGATCAAGAAGATGTTATTTATCGCGTTTTGCAAGAAAGTCTCACCAACGCGAATCGACACGGACACGCGACAAAAGTTAAAATTACAATCGGCGGCGACGAAAAATATTTGATAATCGTAATTGCCGACAACGGCGAAGGTTGCGAGGACGTTAAACAAGGTTTCGGGCTTCGTCATATGCGCGAAAGGCTGGAACTTTTGCATGGAACCGTTCATTATTGGAGCGACGCGGGTTTTATTGTTGAAGCGATGATTCCGCTGAATCAGGGAGGGAAAAATAATGATAAAAATTTTGATAGCTGACGATCAAGACCTTATCCGAGAAAGTTTAAAAATTGTTCTCGACACGAACCGCGACATGAATGTTATCGGTCTTGTCGAAAACGGCAATAAAGTTTTGGAATTCGTCAAAAAAAATTTGCCCGATATAATTTTGATGGACATCAGAATGCCCGAACTCGACGGAGTTCTTTGCACGAAAGCCGTTAAAGAAAAATATCCCGACGTGAAAATTATTATTCTCACGACTTTCGACGACGACGAATATATCTATCACGCCTTGAAGTACGGCGCGAGCGGTTATCTTTTGAAAGGCTGTTCCGTTCAGGAATTAACTTCCGCGATTCACGTCGTTATGTCCGGCAATTCAATTTTAAATCACAACATCACGACTAAGGTCATAAAAATTTTTCATCAAATGGCGCAGGCAAATTTTACAATCGACGTTGACGAAAGAAGCGTAAGCGAATTGACGCGCACGGAAAAAAATATCACTCACTTGGTCGGCAACGGTCTTTCAAATAAAGAAATCGCCGAAAAATTATTTTTGTCCGACGGAACTGTTCGCAATGCTTTGAGTTCCGCGCTTTCAAAATTAAATTTGAGGGATCGAACTCAACTTGCAATTTGGGCTGTGCAAACTGGTCTTGCCGCGAAAAATGAGCTGAATTAAATGAAAAATCGAAAAAAAATTATTCTCGCATTCATTATTTTGATAATTTCGTTTGCGGGATTTTATTTTTACTCTCAACAGAAAAAAATTTTGCACTTGGGAATTTTTGCGGGAAGCAACTGGGATGTTCCGCAGGGGGAAACTTACGCGATAATTGACGAGGCGATTAAAGATTTTTTGGCGGAAAATCCCGGCGTGCAGGTGAAATATGTCAGCGGGATAAAGCGCGAAGATTATTCCGAGTGGCTCGCAGAAAAATTTATCGAAGGCGACGAGCCGGATATTTTTTTTCTTTTGTCGGACGACTTTAATTTATACGCGTCAATGGGGGCTTTGACGGATTTGACAAATTTAATCGAAGACGACGAAGAAATTTCCGAAAAAAATTATTATCAGGCGGCCTTCAATTTTGGAAAATTTGAAAAAAAATCTTTTGCTATGCCGTTTGCAAGTACTTTAACTTTTATGTTCGTCAACAAAACTTTGCTGTCGAAAGAAGGAATTGAAATTCCGAAAAATAATTGGACGTGGAAAGATTTTTTGGAAATTTGTCGCAAAGTTACGAAAGACACCGACGGCGACGGAAAATTGGATCAATTCGGATTTTACGGCTATTCTTGGCAACAGGCGGCGATTTCAAACGGCGTGATTTTATTTCGCGAGGACGGCAAAACTTCATATTTTGCAAACTCTCAAATGGAAGAGACCGTAAAATTTTTAATCGAATTGCACGACGTTCATCAAGGTTACGAAGTCACGGAAAAAGATTTTGACATCGGGCACGTCGCGTTCAGACCGTTCACTTTTGCGGAATATCAGACTTACAAACCCTATCCGTGGCGAATAAAAAAATATACGGCGTTTGAGTGGGATTGCGTAAAAATGCCGGCTGGACCTTCGGGCGGAAATATTTCGGAATTAAATACTTTGTTGATTGCAATGAGTTCGCGCACAAAAAATAAAAATTTGGCGTGGAAATTTATGAAAAAATTTTGTTGCGATAAAAAAATTCAAAGAATGTTGATAAAAAAATCTCAGGCTTTGCCTGTTCGTCGAGACGTGATAATTTCTTCGGAGGCGCAAGATATTTTTTCTTGGGCTCCGGAAGACAAAAGCGCAATAACTCCCGCCGACATCAGCGAAACGATGGACAATTCAATTATGCCGTTCAAATTTAGAAATTATTCGACCGCGATGCTTTTTGCCGACGCGGAAATTTTGAAAATCATTAACGGAAATGTGCCTCTGAATAATTCTTTAAACAAACTTAATTAACCGGCGAAAAACTCGAAGCGTGTTTCTCAAAAATCCCCTGCCAAAATTTTTTTGTTTCAGCTGATGTGATAAAATAAGAAAAATTTTTCGGGGTGATATTTATAAACGCAATTTTCATCACAATTCCAACCGTTCTTTTGCAAATTTCCAACCAATACATTTGTTATCTTGCATTCAGCAAAAAAATTTCAGACGTGCAGAGAAAAAATCTTTGGCGCGGCTTATTTTTTTGTGCCCTATGCGTTGGAATTTTTTATTGGTCAATTTTTTTCGGCTTCGGAATCACGCCGATTATTTTCAAATTGGTTTTAGTATTCGGCTGGTTGCCTTTTTTTGTCGTATCGATAAAAATTATTCCGCTGTCGAAGTTGCAACATTTTTTTATATCGGGCATGGTCTTAATTTGGAATTTATTTGTTCACAACATAACCGCGACGCTTGATGTAATTTTTTTTGAAAATGAGTTGCCGAGTTTCATTTTTACCTGCCACGCAATAATTTACTTGATATTTTTCGTAATTTTATTGCCTGTCGAACGAAAATTTTTCATAAATCTTTTGCCGCAAGAAAATTTTTTTGAAAATCAGCCGTACGGAAAATATATTGTTCTTCTTCCGTTCATGATAAGTTCGGGAATTTTGATTATGTGGATTGATGACAAATTATTTCACTCTTGGCAAGAAAGATTTTCTCGCTTATATTTGCCGTTCGTGTTTTTGATATTTCACAGATATTTTTTTGCCGCAAACAGACAGATCATTGAAAAACAAAAAAATCTTCGTTACAACCGACATCTGAAAGAACAAATTTCTGCGCTTGAGCAATATAATTTGCTTATGCGAAAAAATCAGGAACAAATGATAATTTTGCGCCACGATATGCGCCACAATTACCGATTGATTTTCTCGATGTTGCAGGAGAAAAAAATCGCCGAAGTTTTGGATTTTATAAAAGTTCAAGAAAATTTGCTGGATTCAACGACCATAAAATTTTATTGCCATTCGCCGCTGATAAATGCCGCGCTTTCAATTTATTTGCAACTCGCCGAAAAGGCCGAAATAAAAGTCAAACAAAAAATAAATTTGCCGGAAAAACTTTTTATTGATGAAAATGACTTGGCAATTTTAATTTCAAATCTCTTGGAAAATGCGATAAATGCAAGCAAACTTCAGCCGAAAAATCGCCGCGAAATTTCCATAACAATAGAGCATATTGAAAACCAATGCGCTCTTGAGATTGTAAATTTTTTTGACGGCGAAATAATTTTTGAAAATAATTTGCCGACGACTTCGAAGGAAGATCACGGGATTGGAATGTTATCGCTGAAAAATTTTGCGGAAAAATATTCTGCGCAAGTGGATTTTTCTCACGAAGACGGCAAGGCAAAAATTATGATTTACTGGGAAAATATTTTTGAAAAAAAATGATCCTTGACGGAGCGCGAAAAATTTTTTATAAAGTGTCAGAAGGCTCAATCATTTTTATGCAAAATGTAATTCAGATAAGTTATTTTTGATTCGCGGCGTTTTCGTTGGCTGATGGGAATTTTTACGCCGTTCTTCAAAATAAAATCTTCTTCCTTCATGGATTGAATATGATCCATATTGACAATAATTCTGTAATGGCATTCGAGAAAACGCCTGTCATTCATCAAAATTTCTTGGCATTGAGCATAGTTCATCGTAATTATAAGTTCGCGGTCAATCGTGGTAATTCGGACTTTATGTTTTTCATTTATATCCACAAAACAAATATCTTTGTAGGGAACGCCTAATTTGACATTTCGGATAACGGTGACAGGCAATTCAAGATTTTTTTCCAGCTTTGAGCAAACAAATTCAAAAGTCTTTTTAAATTCTTCTTCGTGTTCGCTGATCGGTTTAATGAAATATCCGACTGCAAAAACCGAATAACCTTCTATCAAAAATTCGGTGCTGTTCGTTATGAAAATTATGTGGCAATCTCTATCTTTCGCGCGAATCATTTTTGCAAGTTGTATTCCGTTAATTTCGTTCATAATTATATCAAGCGCGATTAAATCAAATTTTCCCGGCTCAAAGGATTTAATAAAATCAGCGGCACTTTGAAAACCGTTAATCTTTAAATTCAGCGACAATCCGAGCTTATTTTTTGAAATGTAATTGGTCAGGCAGTCAATTTCTGAAGACAGATCCTTGGCTGAATCGTCAACAACGGCAATTTTCATGACAGTCGCCCTCCTTCGTCCGATTTTTTTTAACTGATAAAGGAAAATGGTGTCAGAGTTGGTATATTAAAGCACATAATTTTTTTTAATGTAACCATCCTGAAAAAAATGATTCGATTTCGCAAAAAGTGAAAAGTTAAAATAAAATACGTCAAGGTATAATGAAAAAATCGGGGGTGAGGTCCGGTGAATTTGAAGGAATGGCAGATACTGAAGAAGGGCAAACGGTCAGACTTTATGGTAATAACTGCAATCACGGCGATATTTTTGCTGAATGCGGCTGATTTTTCAAATGACCTTAAATCAAGCGGAAGAGGCGGGACAATCACAGCTGGAAATAATTCGTTCGGATTTTGAAGGAAGTCTTCAGGCAGCTGAAAGCACGACAATAAAATTGGCGGCGGAAACGGAGCAACTTTTAAAATCAGATACGCCGTTTGAGGAAATGGAAAAATTTTTCTACAGTCAAAAACGCGAGCAACTGCGATTAACGGACGGAGTATGTTTCAATACTTTTATGGCGAATGAAAATTGGACGATCGTACCTGATTTTGAAGTGCCTCCCGAATATCATACGACAGAGCGACTTTGGTACAAGGGCGCGGAAGAAAATCCCGACGAAATTTATATTACCGAGCCGTATATTGACGCGATGACGGGCGAGATGTGTTATACGATGTCGAAAATGTTGTCGGACAATAAAACGGTAGTGGGAACCGATTTCAATTTTTCCGCGATTCATCACTTGATACAGAAAATGAGCATGACGAACGATCGCAAAGCGTTAATCGTGACGAAAAGCGGCATGATAATCGGCTATACGGATATGAGCATGGTCGGCGAAAAAATTTCTGATAAACTGCCCGATTATGAGGAAATTTTGAATCATATTATTCAATCCGGCGACAATGAAAGTTTTACGGCGCAAATTGACGGCGACGAACATACAATTTTCAGTTCCGCGACGGATAACGACTGGTATTTGATATTGAGCGTTGATAATTGGGCTTTTTATAAAAACAGTTACCTGCAAATGATTTTCACGGCAATTTTAAGTTTGCTGATGATGTTGGCAATAATTTTTTTCTACTTGAACGCAATGAAAAATGCTTTGCAAGCGGAAACGGCGTTAAAAGTGAAGGAAGAATTTTTATCGCACTTGAGTCACGATTTAAAAGACCCGTTGCACGATATTTTAGACTTGTCGAATAATCCTGCAGAAAGTGCGGCGCAAGTACGCGAATCGGCATTAAAATTGTCGGACACGCTGGAAAATTTGCTTTCATTCTCAACGATAGTATCCGATGATAAAAAAAATCTGTCGGAAGAAAAAAAATTTCAAGATGCGGCACTTGCAAAAATCAGTCGTTACGCGCGAATCGGCGTCATATCGGTTTTAATCGTTGCGATGACTTTAGCTTTCGGAATATGTTTCACAACTATAACGAGTTTGGGCGATACGAAGATGAACCGCGAAGCAGACAACTATGACCGCCAGCTTTATAACTGGATCGAAAAGCAACGGACGACTTTGGGCATGTTCGTCAATCTTTTAAGAGAACGCCCCGAACTGATGGACGATTACCCGAGCGCGGTCAAATTGCTGAACGATTTGGCTAAACACTATCCCGAAATATCTGTGTGTTATCTCGCCAATCCCTACAAGGAACATCAAGTCATAATGAATAACGGCTGGGAACCTTCCGAAGGTTTTAAGCCTGAAACTCGTCCTTGGTATATAGAGACCGAACGTTCAATGGCGGGATTCAGTATTTCCGCGCCTTATTACGATGCGCAGACCGGACTTTATTGCATAACGATGGCGCAAATTGTTTTCAGCAACAAAAATGAATTCGTCGGCATTTTCGCAATAGATTTTTATATTGACAGCTTAATTCACGTTCTTGACGCGAGTTACAGTCAAAACGGATATGCTTTTCTCGTCGACCGCGACGGAAAAATATTAAATCACCCGAATTTAAATTATCAGCTGTCAAAAAATCACGTGACGAATATTTCAGACAGCGAATATGCAAAAGTTTATGAGAGCGATAAGGTTGAAACTTTTCGCGATTACACGGGAAATTACGTAGCCTGCCTGATGAAAAAAAATATAATTTCGGATTTTACGGTCGTCGTGGCAAATAATTGGTGGAACATTTACGGCAATATAATTATTTTGGGCGTGATATTCGTCGTACTGCTCGGCATCAGCACAGTTATCGTTCATATGTTGATAAATCGGCTTTTGAGTTGGCAGGAAACTGTAAATTTGCAACTCAAGGCGGCATCGGATACAGCATTGGCGGCAAGTAAGGCAAAATCGCAATTTTTGGCGCAAATGTCGCATGAAATTCGCACGCCGATAAATGCAGTTCTCGGAATGAACGAAATGATTCTGCGCGAAAGTAAATCAGATGAAATTTTGGATTACTCGAAAAATATTCAAAGCGCGGGCAGAACTCTTTTAACGCTGATAAATTCTATTCTGGATTTTTCAAAAATCGAAGACGGCAAAATGGAAATAATGCCCGTGCGCTATGAAATCGGAAATTTGATAAATGATTTAATAAATATGACTGTCGAACGCGCCAAGAAAAAAGGTCTGGAATTTAAAACAGAGATAAATTCAAACTTGCCAAAAATTTTATACGGCGATGACGTGCGCTTGCGACAGATAATCACGAACCTTTTGACGAATGCAGTTAAATATACGCCGAGAGGATCGGTTACTTTAAAAATCGGCGGCAAGCAGATTGATTCTGATACATTTGAACTTGAAATTAAAGTTCAAGACACGGGAATCGGTATTCGCGCCGAAGATATGGAAAAACTATTTCAATCATTTCAGCGGCTGGACGATGAGAAAACTCGCAACATTGAGGGAACTGGTCTTGGAATTGCGATCGTTCAAAAACTGCTCGGCATGATGAAAAGCAAGTTGGAAGTTGCAAGCGAATACGGTCACGGCTCGGAATTTTCTTTCAAGCTGGTTCAAAAAATTATCGACAGAACCCCCATCGGCGATTTTTCTGCTTACGAAATAAAATCTTTCGATAACGACATTGAAAAAAAATATTTGACGGCTTCGGGCGCAAAAGTTCTTGCAGTGGACGATAACGACATGAATTTGAAAGTAATCAGCGGTCTGCTAAAGCGAAATAAAATAATTCCCGACTTGGCGGAGAGCGGTCAGCAGGGAATTGAACTTGCGAAAAAAAATTTTTATCACATAATTTTTTTGGATAATATGATGCCCGGTCTTAACGGCATTGAAACTTTAAAAATTATGCGCCGCGAAAAAATATTGAGCGACAAAACATCAGTTGTTATGCTTACGGCAAGCGCAATGGCGGGAATGCGCGAAAAATATCTCGGCGAAGGCTTTGACGACTATTTGAGCAAGCCGATTGAAGTCGGCGAACTTGAAAATATTTTGTCTCGACACCTGCCCGAAGAAATTATCAGTTACGGCGACGAAGAAGAAATTTCCGAGCCTGAAGAAGTCGAAGAAGTCAGCGACCCCGAAACTTTCAGCGCGAAGGAAAGAAAAATTTTTGAGGAAACTTGCCCCGACTTCGATTTAGACACAGGCTTGAGCTATTGCATGGACAGCAAAAGTTTTCTGATTGAAATTATGCGCAGTTTCAAAGATGATAAAAAATCCGAAACGATACAGGCGGCATTTGACGCGAACGACCTGAAAAATTATCAAATATTGGTTCACGCTTTAAAAAGTACTGCGCGAACAATCGGCGCGGTAAATTTGAGCGAGCAGGCAAAAAAATTGGAACTCGCCGCAAAAAATAATAATCTCGACGAAATTCAGGCAGAACACGGCAATTTAATGGCGGCTTATAAAAAAGTTCGTGAAGAAATAGCGAAATGGCTGGAGGCGAGCGAATGAGTAAATTTTTGACAAGTACGCAAGCGAAAAATATAATTTAATTTGATTTATGTCAATTTTTAGAAAGTCGGAGGATTTTCAAAATGAGGAAAATTTTTTTATCGCTTTTGCTTTTGATTTTTTTTGTGTCGGGTTGCGGAGGCGAAAATAATCACGCCGAGAAAACCGGCGATAAATTTGTAATCGGGCTGGACGACGAATATGCGCCGATGGGATTCCGCAACGAAAAAGGCGAAATCGTCGGCTTCGACATTGACCTTGCAAAAGAAGTCGGCAGGCGAATGGGCGTTGAGTTTGAATTTAAGCCGATCGACTGGGACAACAAACGCGAGGAAATCACTTCCGGCAATGTCGATATTCTTTGGAACGGCACGGACATTACAGACGAACGCAAGGAATATATGATTTTCAGCAAGCCGTACATGACCAATCGTCAAATTCTCGTAGTGCCAAAAGATAATCCGCAAAACATTCATTCCGTCGGCGACCTTGCGGGCAAAACAGTCGGCACGCAAGCCGGCTCTACGTCAAGAGATTATGTTGACGAAAATCCTGATCTTAAAAACAGCTTCAGAGAGTTCAAGACTTATTTAAATTTCAAAGAGGCGTTTGCAGAGTTGGAAAGCGGCAAGGTCGAAGTGCTTATCTGCGACGAATTGGCGGGGCGTTATGAAATCGGTAAAAATCCGCAAAAATTTACGGTGATTGAATCAACGATAGGTTCGGTTTGTGAAATCGGAATCGGCTTCCGCAAAGATGATGTCGAGTTGCGCGACAAAGTTCAAAAAGTTTTCGACGATATGATTAAAGACGGGACTGCAAAAAAAATTTCCGAGCAATGGTTTCAAACAGATATGATTAAATTTCGCAGGTAGGATTTTTTATAAAATTTTTCGCGAATTATAATTTCAATCCGTATTTGTTAATGATGTAATTAAAATGCGTTTCAAGTTCAAAAATCGCGTCCGCAGGAATTTTTTGTCGCGTCAATTCATCTGGAATTTTCAACAAAGATTTCGGATTTATTCTTTTCAAAATTATTTTTTCGTTCTCCAAATCTAATTTTTCAAGTTCGTAGCCTTCGCTCTTCCAAGTGTCCGCGATAGTTTTATAACTTTTTTTGCGTTCCGTCCAAAATTCCGCTTTTTTTGACTCGGGACGCAATTTTTTTCCCTCAATCTCTTCAATTTGTTTGAAAGTCAACGTAATTTCATCTTCAATCGAAACCGAAAAAAATCTTTTCAATAAAATATGCGTCCAAATTGTATCGCCGGGCAACCATTTATTTTTTATGTAAGAAATTTTATCGTGCAAACGATGCTCGCGGATTCTCGCAACTTCTTCCAAAAGTCTCATAACGTCAGCCGTTCGTAAATCGTGCGGATTTTCCATGTAGCCGATATAATCCAACTCATTTTCTTTGCAAAATTCGTGAACGTACGCGGAATTTTCAAAAGAAATCGGTTTTAAAAGACTTATCGGCACCAAACTTCTTTTTTG
>CAJOCT010000082.1 GCA_905236725.1 uncultured Selenomonadaceae bacterium
CGTCAATCGGGAAAATTTTTTTGAAAGTTTTTCAGCTGAAGAAATTTTTTAGTTGCGATAAATTGCAATTTCTTTTTCATTGCCGAAAAAAAATTTTTTTGATAAACTTGCAAAAAACTTGAAAGGAAAATTCATTATGAAAATTTTTTTCCAAATTCAGCGATTCGCAGAATATAATTACAGCGATTATTCTTTGGCGGGCGGGACAAGCGGCGATGATTATATTTTTAATTTTGCCAAAAATGTCACAATGCAGGGATACGGGGGCGCGGATACACTCGACAACAGAGGAAATTACACTACGATTTACGGCGGTGACGGCAACGACTATATTCGGAACGATACCTATAACGGCGGCGCAAATAACGTCAAAATGTACGGCGGCGCGGGTGATGACAGCATCAGTAATTTTGGTACCACTGTTCAAGCGGAAGGCGGCGAAGGCAACGACTACATTGCTTTTAATCACGGCTCGGAATACGCTACCATGAGCGGCGACGCGGGCGCGGATACTCTGGAAGCTTTCGGTTTGCATATTTCTGTTTCGGGCGGCTCGGGCGATGACAGCATTTATTCCGGCTACGGCTACAGCAACAACGAAACTTTAAGCAACACCGGCGGTCATTACAACACGATAAACGGCGGAGCGGGCAATGACTTTATTCGGTTAAACGGCGCGAATAATAATCTCATTCAGTACAGTGCAGGCGACGGCGATGATTCAATTTCCGGCTTTAATTCCGATGATACTCTTGAAATTACTTCAGGAAATTATAATACTGCAAAAAGCGGTTCAGATTTAATTGTCACGACGTTTGTCGGCAACAACAGCAATAAAATTACTTTAAAAGGTGCGGCGACGATAAACGCCAATATCAAAGGCACTTATGTCGAAAAACATATCGTCAGCAGTTTGACCGATACAATTCTTGCAGGTTCTTCAACGGCAGATTATATCTGGGGTAACGGGAAAAATGTTGTGATAAACGGCTACGGCGGAAATGATACGCTTGGCACAAAAGGGCAAAATATAACGATAAACGGCGGCGACGGCGATGACAGCATAGGAATTAACACCGCCGGAAAGAAAATTAAAATTTATGGCGGAAACGGTGACGATTATATAAATAACTGGGGAAGCAATGTCACAATCGAAGGCGGCGCAGGTAACGACAGAGTTTATTGCTCAAGTGTGACCTCCGGCACTATTTTTTATGGTGGCGCGGGCAATGATACTTTTCATTCAAGTGCAAGTAATGCAACATTTTTGGGCGGCGAAGGTAACGATTCCGTATACCTCTACACGGACGCAAACAAAACTACCGTAATCGGCGGCAGTGGCAATGATACCATTTACAGCGGCGCGGATTCTTCTTCACTTACAGGCGATGCGGGGAAAGATTATATTTATCTCTACACCAATTCAGAAAACGTTACGGTTTCAGGCGGCGCGGACAATGACGAAATTTATGACGGCGGCAAAAAATCATATCTCGTCGGCGGTGCGGGAGCGGATTACATTCATTTATACAGCCAAGCCTCCAATACCACAGTAAGAGGCGGAACGGGCAACGACACAATAAAATCGTACTCAATCGGCAAAGTTACTTACATTTACAATTCGGGCGACGGAAATGACGTAATTGACGGAATGAATGAAAAAGATACTCTGAAAATTGCGGGCGGCACATATACCACCACGCAATCCGGCTCAAATATCATTGTAAAGGTCGGCAGTGGAAAAATAACTTTGGTCGGTGCGGCTGATCTGTCTGAACTAAATATCGTCAGTGACAAAGAAAAAAATTCTTGGAAGCTCAACGGAACGACGGCGACTTACGGCACAAGCTCAAAAACTTTGGCAACCGTCAAAGGCGCGAAATCTGTCAGCGGTCTTTCGACAAGCGGAAAAAAAATTACTCTGAAAAATACCGCGCTCAACAAAAAAGTCACTGTCAGCGGCAGTTATGAATTTGATTTTGCTTCAGGTTATAAAAACGCGACAATTTCAGGCACTGCAAAAGCCGATACGATAACTGCGCGGGGAACAAATTTAAAAATTTTCGGCGGCAAAGGCAACGACTCGATTAAAATGGTCGGCACGGGACAAACTGTTTCAGGCGGAGCAGGTGCGGATACTTTTATTTATGCGGCAAACGACGGTAAAGAAAAAATTACAGATTTCAGTTCAAACGACACTTTGAAAATCGGGACTAGTGGCAAAGGCACTTACTCAACTCAAACAAGCGGTAAAAATCTCATCGTTTCGACGGACGACGGCGGAAAAATTACTTTGGTCGGTGCGGCAAATCTTTCCAATGTAAATATTGCAGGAACGAAAAAAACTTCGGGCAAGGGCGTTAAAGTCAGCGGCAACGGTAAAAAAATTACTCTCACTGAAAATTTTGAAGACAACAGTTTTTCACTTTCGAGGAAATATTCTTCAGCAGTGACTTTGGACGCATCCGAAGTTTTATGCGACTTGAGTATCACGGGAAATAATTTTTCAAACAGAATTATCGGAACTGCTCAAGATGACACGATAGACGGCGGTGCGGGTACGGACATAATTTTCGGTGGAAATGGCAGCGACTCGATTTTTGGCGGCAAAGGTGACGACGAATTGCACGGCGGTAAAGGAAAAGATACGCTTTGGGGCGGCGCGGGTGATGATGAACTTTACGGCGACGACGGCAAAGATGTTTTCTATTACAACGCGAGCGAAGGCAACGATACAATTTTCGGCTACGAAGCGACTGTGGACAAAATTATTTTGGCAAACGGCACAATTTCCAACGTGACAACCGACAGAAATAACAACGTCATTTTCAGCGTCGGCGACGGTCAAATTGTTGTTAATAACTGCGCAGATCGTACTGTAAAAATTGTCAATTCTTCCGGCAATATAGTTAAAAACGGACTTTATGAACCTTGAAAAAAAATTTTTTAACGTCTTGCAAAAAATTTATTGCGGGGCGTTATTTTTTTTGCTAAAATTTTTGTGAAAATTTTGAAGGAGGTCTTTTAAATGATTCAATTCGATTTGCAGTTGTTTCAGTATTTCGACAACGCCACACCGAATAAAACTGTCACCGGCACTAATGACAGAGATTCTATCAAAAATTCCGGTGCGCTGGTTAAAATTTATGCGCAGGGCGGCTCTGATACGGTCAACAATTCAGCCAACCTTGTCACAATCTCGGGCGGCACGGGTAATGATTCTGTCAATAACACCGGCTCGAATGTCAGAATTTCTCTAGGTATCGGCGATGATTACGTTTATAACAGTGAAAGTTCAGATATAATAATTTCAGGCGGCGCAGGTAATGATACTATTCATAATCATCGTTGTGGATATGCAACAATCAACGCCGGTACAGGTAATGACGTAATTTCATTGACAGGAAGTAATTCTGCAAATACAAATTTGATTCAATACACTTACGGAGACGGCGACGACACAATTATCGGTTTTAATTCGTCAGATACTTTGCAAATTACCACAAATAAAAAATATCAGTCAACACAAGGCGGAAATGATTTATATCTCATTTTTGATAACGGCTCAATCACTTTAAAAAATGTCATAACGGCGAATGTCGTTACAATTTCTGGCGGAAATTCTGATGACGGCGACGGCGGCGACGATGAAAAAAATTCGTGGAAACTCAACGGCACGACTGCGACTTACGGCACAAGTTCAAAAACTCTTGTCACCGTCAAGGGCGTTAAATCTCTCGCCGGACTTTCACTTAGCGACAAAGTTGTAACGGTTGCGGATTCTTCCTTGAACAATTCAAAAGTCACAATCAGCGACGGCTACACTTTAAAACTTGCGAGCGATGTCAGTAACCCTTCGACGAAAAAAGCCTCTTGGTCTTACGCAAATTCTGCCGCGACTTATAAAAGTTCTTCAAAAACTGCGGGCTATACTTTGGCGAGTGACGGGAAATCAATTTCTTACACAAAAGCGACTTCGGCGAAAACTTTGGCGACCGTTAAAGGCGCGAAAGCTGTCAAAGGACTTTCGACGAGCGACAAAAAAATCACGCTGAAAAATACCGCGCTTTCAAAAAAAGTCACGGTCAGCGGCAGTTATGAATTTGACTTTGCTTCAGGTTATAAAAACGCAACGATTTCGGGCACTGCAAAAGCCGATACTATAACCGCGCGGGGAACAAATTTAAAAATTGTCGGCGGTAAGGGCAAAGATTCTATAAAAATGGTTGGCACGAATCAGACAATTTCGGGCGGAGCAGGTGCAGACGTTTTTATCTATGCGACGAGTGGCGGAAATGAAAAAATTCTTGACTTCAAATCAAATGATAAATTAAAAATCGGCGAGGACGGTGACGGAAATTATTCAACCGTGACGAGCGGAGATAATCTTATCGTTTCGACGGACGACGGCGGAAAAATTACTCTTGTCGGCGCGGCGAGTCTTTCCAACGTCGATATTGTCGGAACGAAAAAAACTTCGGGCGCAGGCGTTAAGGTCAGCGGTAAAAAAATTACTCTTACTGAAAATTTTGAAGACAGCAGTTTTTCACTTTCAGGAAAATATTCTTCAGCCGTGACTTTGGACGCATCGGCGGCTCTCCTCGCCTTGAGTATCACGGGAAATAATTTTTCAAACAGAATTATCGGAACCGCTCAAGATGACACGATAGACGGCGGCAAAGGTGCAGATACGATCTACGGCGGCAATGGCAGTGATTCGATTTTTGGCGGCATCGGTGACGACGAACTGCGCGGCGGCGTCGGAAAAGATACGCTCTGGGGCGGCGCGGGCAATGATAAACTTTACGGCGACGACGGCGCGGACATTTATGACTACACAACGAGCGTCGATAAAATTATTTTGGGCAGTGGTACAATTTCCAACGTGGCAACCGACTGGAACAATAATGTCATCTTCAGCGTCGGCGACGGGCAACTTGTCATAAACGGAGGTGCGCACAGAGCAATAAATATTTACGATACTTCCGGCAAAATACTCATCAATTACATGCCTTGAAAAATTTTTTTTGAACGCCTTGCAAAAAATTTATTGCGGGGCGTTATTTTTTTGCTGAATTTTCGACTTTGACAATTTGAAAAATCGCTATTGACATTTTGTCTTATTAGTGGTAATCTTTGCAAGCTAAATGAAAGGGGTTGAGAATTTGGCAGACGAAAAAAAAGTTGTAATCGACAACGAGGACGGTGACAGTGCAGAAATCAATGCGGATTTAACTGCGGGAAAAGTTCCCGAAGAGATTTTGGAAGAAGTTGCGCAGGACGATTCGCAAGTTGAAATCGAAAATTTAAAAAACGAATTGAGCGCGAAAAATGACAGGCTCTTGAGATTGCAGGCGGATTTTGACAACTTCCGCAAACGCACGGCAAAAGAAAAAACTGATCTCGCCGCAACGATTGAGCAGTCATTTTTGAAGGACTTGTTACCGCTTTTAGATAATCTTTCGCGAGCAAGTGAGGCGGCGGAAGGCGAAAATTCAGATGCCGAAACTCTTCGCAAAGGCATAGAGATGATAAAAAAAGAAACTGTTGCGGCACTCGGCAAACACGGCCTTGAAACTATTGACACGAAAGATAAAATGTTCGATCCGAATTTTCATCAGGCAGTCGGTTCGGTTCAAGACGAAACTAAAGAAGACGGAGCGATTGCGGCGGAATTTCAGCGCGGTTACATTGCTTACGGAAAAGTCATTCGCCCCAGCATGGTTCAGGTAGTTAATAATTCTTGAGCAGAGGTGAGATTTTATGCCAAACGTGTTTTTTGTGACGCAGGGACAAACTTACTCATTTGAATGTAGGGATGGCTACATTTGGGCCCCAAATCCGTCAAATGCGGAACTTAAAAAATTTTTTGTGAAGAGTATCTCCGACAAAGTTTTTTGGCGCAACGTTGAGCTTGTGAAGGCTGGAGATGTGATAATCCACTATGCCGGCGTACTGAACGGTGGGATTAGTGCGATAAGTCAGGCAACTACAAACTGTTACAAATCACCAATAACAGAAGAATTGTTCATGATTGCTAACATGGGAATACCGGGCGTCGGCGTTTGGCCTCCTGAAGGTGGGCGACGGGTCGATTGTAACTACGTTGAATTGCAAAACAAAATGCAGATAAAAATTTTTAAGAATGATATTCTGGAGTTAAAAAATTCTAAATATAGTCAGTATCACGTGGGCAACAGTGCTTTCAATGTAAAGGGAGGCGTTAATCAAGGCTATCTTTATGAGCTTGAAAAACCGTTGGCATATATTTTCATCGAGGAAGCTATCAAAAATAATTCTTATCTGAAGAATTACGAGTTTATATCAGAAATTTTTTCAAATTTGAAAAGTGAACTTCAGTGAAAAATGGAGGAATAAATTATGAGTAAAGTTATCGGTATAGATTTAGGAACAACTAACAGCGTCGTCAGCGTTTTGGAGGGCGGCGAACCTACAGTTATCACCAACCCGGAAGGCAGCAGAATTACGCCTTCGGTTGTCGGTTTTACAAAAGACGGTCAAAGACTTGTCGGACAGCTTGCTAAACGTCAGGCGGTCAGTAATCCCGACAGAACAATTTCGTCAATTAAACGTCACATGGGCGAACAATATAAAGTTTCGATCGACGGCAAAGATTATACGCCGCCCGAAATTTCCGCAATGGTCTTGCAAAAACTTAAAGCCGATGCGGAGGCTTATCTCGGCGAAACTGTCAGCCAAGCAGTTATCACCGTTCCCGCCTACTTCAACGACAGTCAACGTCAAGCAACTAAGGACGCGGGAAAAATTGCGGGTCTCGAAGTTTTGAGAATTATCAACGAGCCGACAGCTGCCGCACTTGCTTACGGTCTCGACAAAGATCAGGATGAAACTGTTTTGGTCTTCGACTTGGGCGGCGGTACTTTCGATGTCTCGATTCTTGAACTTACGGGCGGAACTTTTGAAGTTCAGGCGACTAACGGCGACACTCATCTCGGCGGCGATGACTTCGACAAAAAAGTTATGGACTGGATGGTCGGAGAATTCCAGCGCGAAAACGGAATTGACCTTTCAAAAGATAAAATGGCGGCTCAACGTCTTATTGAGGCGGCGGAAAAAGCCAAAATCGAACTCAGCTCAATGACTTCGACAAATATCAATCTGCCTTTCATCACTGCGGACGCATCGGGACCGAAACATTTGGACTTGACTTTAAGCCGTGCAAAATTCGACGAACTCACCCGCGACCTTGTCGAACGCACTATGGAGCCGACAAAATTGGCGATGAAGGATGCGGGCTTGAGCGGCGATCAAATCAACAAAATTATTCTCGTCGGCGGCTCAACTCGTATCCCCGCAGTTCAAAATGCAATTCGCGAAATTTTGGGCAAAGAACCTTCCAAAGGCATCAACCCCGATGAATGTGTTTCAGTCGGCGCGGCAATTCAAGGCGGCGTTTTGGCGGGCGAAGTCAAAGACGTTTTGCTCCTCGACGTTACCCCGCTTTCACTCGGCATTGAAACTCTCGGCGGTGTTTGCACAAAAATTATCGACCGTAATACAACAATTCCGACAAGCAAATCGCAAGTTTTCTCGACTGCGGCGGACAATCAATCAAGCGTTGAAATTCACGTCCTGCAGGGTGAACGCGAAATGGCGGCGGGAAATAAAACTCTCGGCAGATTCGTTTTGTCAGATATTCCTCCCGCACCGCGCGGCGTTCCGCAAATTGAAGTCACTTTTGACATCGATTCAAACGGCATTGTCAACGTTTCCGCGAAGGATAAAGGCACCGGTCGCGAACAGAAAATTACAATTCAATCGTCAAGCGGCATGAGCAAAGAAGATATTGACCGCATGGTTAAAGAGGCGGCGGCTCATGAGGCTGAAGACAAAAAACAGCGTGAGGCGGCCGATACCAAAAATGAGGCGGAACAGACTGTCTATCAAGCGGAAAAAACTTGCAAAGATTTTGAAGGTAAAGTTGACGAAAACTTAATCAAAGACGTTCGCGCGGCGAATGATGTTCTTAAAAACGACTTGAACAGCTCGGACGTCGACGCGCTCAAGAAAAAAATCGAAGACGTTCGCCAGGCTCTTTACAAACTTACTGCGGCGGCTTATCAAAGCGGCGCGGCAGGTCAGCAGGCAAACGCGGGCGCAGATTTCAGTCAGCAACAGACTAATAATTCCTCGTCAAACAAAAATGACGACGGCACCATTGACGCAGAATACACCGACGTAAACGATAAAAAATAATCTGCACCGAAGATAAAAAATCTGGCGGCAGGGTTTAGGCTCTGCCGTTTTTTTTGCTAACCTAGAGAAATCTAATGTCAAAATATAACGATCTTGATATGAAACTTTGGAAGGATTACGACGAAATTAAAACAGATTCACTGTGGATTATCGATAAGCGAGACAATTCCGGCTCACACGTCGGCGATTATCATGGAAATTTTGTCCCGCAAATTCCCCACCAACTTTTTACGCGGTACACGAAAAAAGGCGATTGGATTTTGGATCCGTTCATGGGCAACGGAACTTCTTTAATCGAAGCCCAACGAATGAAAAGAAATGCAATCGGCATTGATTTAAATCAAAAAATTATCGACGATGCGAAAGAAAGAATTACTGCGGAAAGTGGCGCGGAGTCAAAAATAATTTGTCTTTGCGGCGACAGTTCTTCAATCGATATAAAATCTGCGCTCGATTCTGTCGGAGCAGAAAAATTTCAATTCGTGATTTTTCATCCGCCTTACTGGGACATCATAAAATTTTCTGACGACGAAAAAGATTTGTCGAACTGCGCGAGTCTTGAAAATTTTAAAAATTTTTTCGGAAAAGTTATTGACAATACGACGGCTCATCTTGAAAAAAATCGTTACTGTGCTTGCGTAATCGGCGACAAATATGCAAACAGTCAAGTTATCCCGCTCGGTTTTTACTGCATGCAACTTTTCATGGAGAAAAATTTTTTACTCAAGGCGACGATAGTTAAAAATTTCGGCGAAACCAAAGGCAAGAGCAATCAACAACATTTGTGGCGTTATCGCGCATTGAAAAGCGATTTTTATATCTTCAAGCACGAATATATTTTTATTTTTAAAAAGAATAAATAATTTTTACGGAAGGTGAAATTATGGCTGATAAACCAAGAGATGCATACGAAATACTCGGCGTGAACAAAAACGCCACTGACGACGAAATTAAAAAGGCTTATAAAACACTCGCGCGAAAATATCACCCCGACTTAAATCAGGACGATAAAAAAGGCGCGGAACAAAAGATGAAAGAACTTAACGTCGCTTACGAAATTTTGAAAGATCCGCAGAAACGCGCTCAATATGATCAATTCGGTTATGCGGCGTTCCAAAACGGCGGAGGCGGAGGCGGCGCACAAGATTTTGATTTTGGCGATATTTTCGGCGGCGGCGGAGCAGGCGGCTTTGCTTTCGATATGAGCGATATTTTCGACTCGTTTTTCGGTGGCGGTCGTCGTTCAAAACGGCAACCTCAACGCGGTCCCGAGCGCGGCGCGGATTTGCGTTACGACCTTAGCATCACTTTTGAAGAGGCGGCTTTCGGCGTTGACAAAACTATCGAAGTTCCGAGAATGGAATCTTGCGGAGAATGCGGGGGCACGGGCGCAAAAAAAGGCACTTCGCCCGAAGTTTGCCCCGACTGTCACGGCACGGGCATAAGACAGACGACCACGCGCACCAATTTCGGAATGTTTTCAAGTTCAAGACCTTGCGAGCGTTGTCACGGCACGGGACAATTCATCAAAAATCCCTGCGGTCACTGTCATGGCACGGGCAAAGTCAGAGTTGAAAGCGAAGTCAAAGTCAGCATTCCAAAAGGCGTGGACAGCGGCAACCGCTTGAGAATTAACGGCAAAGGTCAAGCAGGCGAGCGCGGAGGAGAGGCGGGCGATTTGTACGTTTACATCAGCATAAAACATCACCCGATTTTTTCGCGCGAGGGGCAAAATGTTTTCTGCGAACTGCCGATAACTTTTGTTCAGGCGGCACTTGGCGCAAGCGTCGAGGCTCCTACCGTTCACGGCAAAGTTGAATTGAAAATTCCCGAAGGCACTCAGTCCGGTCAAGTTTTGAAAGTTCGCGGCAAAGGCATCCCCGCACTTCGCGGAGAAAGTGTAGGCGACGAATTTGTTAAAATTAAAGTTCTTACGCCGAAAAATCTTTCCGACCGTCAGAAAAAACTTTTGCGCGAATTTGAAGACGGCGGCAGTGACATAACCAATCACCCCGAGAAAAAATCTTTCTTCGACAAGGTGAAGGGGCTTTTTACAGATTGATGGGGAAGGGGCACGGGCTTTGAACGCGCTGAATTTTGACAAATTCATAAAAAAATTTATGTTGATATTTTTGATATTGACAGTGACTTCCGCAGGTTATTGCGGTTTTTTTTTGAAATGGTCCTTTCGTGACGGAGATCCCGAACTCGGTTTTGAAGTGATGATGGAGGGAACGGCGAAACGTCCTTTCGTCCACAGAAGATTACTTCCAGAAGTCGTCCAAAAAACTGCCGAAATAATTCCCGCTGAAACGAAAGAAAAAATTTCCGCGAAACTCAAAAATAAAAATCAAATTGAAAATCTTTTCGCTCAAGCAAACATTCAGGAAAAATATGTAATCGAATATTATTTGATGTTTATATATTGTTTCCTGATTTTTTTTGCGTCGATATGGGTTTTGCGCTCACTGCTCACGGAAATTTTGCAAGATGAGGTTTCGGGAACTTTGACGGCGATGTTATTCGCAATTTTATTTCCGTTCTTTGAAGTCGTCGGCGGATATTATTACGACTTCCCCGAAATTTTATTTATGTTCATGGCGGCGAAATTCGCTTTGCACAAAAAAATAATTCCGCTGTTAATCCTCGCGCCGATTGCCGAATTTAACAAGGAATCGTTCTTTTTTTTCCTGCCGGTACTTTATCCGCTCTTGAGAAAAAATTTCGACGTAAAAAAATCTGCGGGCGTGACTTTGACTTCAGTTTTTTTCGCGGGACTGACTTATCTTTACGTAAGGCAACAATTTTTTGGAAATCCCGGCGGCTCTGCGGATTTGCAATTTTGGAATCACCTTGACCAACTTTTCGACATCGGCAGTTATTTTATGACGGCTTCGACTTACGGACTGCCGCTCGGGACGCGAATGTTTTTTTTCCACGTCGTTTACGTCATTTGGATCGTAAAAAATTCTTGGCATCACCTCGACGAAAATTTTAAACTTCACGCGAAAATTGCCCTCGTAATCAACGGAATTCTTTACGCGCTTTTCATTGCCCCGGGAGAACTTCGAGACTTGAGCATTTTATATATTTCGTTCATGATTTTGACAGGTTTTTACATTCGTGATATTTTAAGTGCGCATTACAAAAAAGTTTGAGAGGTTTTTCACCGTGATTTATCTGCAATTATTTTTGGAGTTCGCGAAGATAAGTTTGGTCTGCGTGGGCGGCGGTTATGCGTCAATGCCGCTGATTCAAGCATCGGTGGTGGACGGTTATCACTGGTTGACGCTTGGGGAATTTATCGACATTTTCACGATTTCGCAAATGACGCCGGGACCGATCGGAATAAATGCGGCGACTTTTGCGGGAATGAAAATTGCGGGAATCGGTGGCGCAATTTGTGCGACGATGGGATTTGTCACGCCTAGTATTTTTTTGTGCATAGCGTTGGCGAAAATAATTTTCAAGTACGGAGATTTGGGCGCGATTCACGGAATTTTGAACGGACTTCGACCGGCGGTTATGGCGTTAATTGCGGCGGCTTGCGTGAGTTTTGTTTTATTGGCGGTGTGGGACGTTGAAGAAATCCCCGAAAACTTTTCTGAAACGTTCAACCCCGTCGGCGCAATAATTTTAATCGGGGCTTTAATCGCCGTAAGAAAAAAAATCGGCGTGATAAAAGTTTTGCTGGCGAGCGGTGCGGCAGGTTTAATTTTGGGAAAATTTTTGTAAGGAGTCGAAATGTTTTTAGAACTTTTTAAATTGGTCTTCGAGATAAATTTTTTTGTCTTTCCGATAAGTGCGGGTTTTTTGACGTACAGAAAAATTCACGGCAAACCCGGCGGGCGACCTCTGCGAATGATGATTACAAGTATAATAATGTTGATGCTTTCATTCGTCGGAATCGTCGTAAATGAAACGCCCGAACATCGCGTTCAAATGTTGCACAACGTCGAAAAATCTTTGAATGACTTCGTTCAAGAAAAAAAATGACATAAAAAAATCCCGATGCAGTTTTTTGCACCGAGATTTTTTTTTGCGAAAATTTTTTGTTCAAGAATTATTTTTTTCTGAAATCGTACAAAATTATTGAGCGATTGTCGGGAAGAATTTTAATTTCATTCACGGCAAAATTATTTTCTTGCATGGTCTTAATCAGAAATTCTTCGGTGAAATCCGTCAAAAAAGGATGATTCCACCTGTAATAATTTCGCTGTTCTGTGTCGTCCGGTCTGCACAACATCAAAATTTGTTTCTGCGCGAAGTTACACATATTTTTCAAAAACTCCGGCAAAGCTGAAACATATTCGGCGGTAATCGCACAAAAATAAGTGTCCGCAGAAATTTTCGGAAAATCTCCGTCGTTGAAGTTGCAGGAAATAATTTCCGCGTCAGAATAATTTTTGAAATCGACGGGAATATATTTTGTCGTTTCGGGGCAAATTGTTTTGACAAATTTCGACTGCCTGCAACCGAGATCGACAAGATTTTTGCAACCTGCAATCAAATTTTTCATGGCAAATGAAACTCTTTCGTCGCGTCTCACATCGTCATTTTCATAAGCCTCAAAAAATTCGCCGATATTATTGACGCAGTAACCCAAACTTTTCACGCGATTTTTTTTGTACGTCCTCAACTCGTCAATCAGCGGCTTGTAAAGATAAAGTCTGCCGACCGAGTCCGCCGCCTGCTGAACGTCAACGTCAGG
>CAJOCT010000083.1 GCA_905236725.1 uncultured Selenomonadaceae bacterium
ATATGAAAAAGTCGGGCGACTTTGAAAAAATTGGCGCGGATTATTTGGTTGAGTGTTTCCACGCTACTTACACCAATGCTTATATTGAACGCCACGCGAGAATCATCAAAGAAAAATCCGAGTTGCGTCGCTTAATGACTCTTGCGGCTAAAATGACAATCAGCGCACAAAAAGGTAAAGCCCCGGCAGAAATTATAAACGATGCGACGAATGAGTTTTCAACATTCAGTACTGATTCTGACATTTCAAAATTCTCCGGTATAAAAAATTTTTTCAAAGAAGAATTTCAAGCAGAAATTGAGGAGACAAAAAAATATGCATTTCGTAAAACGGGTTTTGAGAATATAGACGAACATCAAATTTTCACTGCGGGTTTGTATTTAATCGGAGGAACTCCCGCGGCTGGTAAAACAACGTTCGCGTGGCAAATGGCGGAACAACTTTCAAGGAGCGGTGAACTGTGCATTTTCTGCAGTTACGAAATGGGAAGGTTTGAACTTTTCAGCAAGTCGATCGCAAGAAAATTTTTTATGACAAAGCCTACGACGAAATTGACTGCCGCCGACATAAGACGCGGAGGTTGGGAAAACGGGCTTGAGAAAATTATCGAAGAATATCAGGGAGCGGAGTTTGATTTGCGAGTGCTGGAACTTCATAATGAATCGGTTGACGATTTATTAAAAATTCTGCGTCCTCTTTGTACGGGAAAAAATAAAGCCCCTGTGATTTTTATCGACTATCTTCAAATCATTCCGTCAGCTAAAGACTCGGTGAAAATCGGGATTGATGATACAGTTCGCAAGCTCAAAGTTTTTCAGCGCGATACTAACACTACCTTCATCGTCATCAGCAGTTTCAATCGGGCGAATTACAATCAGACTGTTTCATTTGAGAGTTTTAAGGAGTCGGGAGGAATTGAACATACGGCAGACTGCATTTGGGGCTTGCAACTCAATATTTTGAATCAACTTAAAGGCGGAGCGAATATTTATGATACTCGTCAAAAAATAGATGAGGCGAAAAAAAATCAACCCCGCCAAATTCAGTTGAAGTGTTTAAAGAATCGACCGGGTTACAATTATGACTGTTATTTTAAATATTATTCGGCTCACGATTATTTTGAGCCGTGCGAAGAATCGGAATTTGAAGATAACTTCGGGGGTCACAGGGTTCTCAGATAATTCTGCAGTAAAATCAAAAGAGCCGTCGTCCATCCGGCGGCTCATCACTCTTACGAGTTTGATAAAAATTTGGACCCTAACGGGTAAGATTGAATAAATTTTACATTAGAATTTTAACAACGTCAAGAAAAATTTATACGCTGTTTTATTTTTTCGCAAAGTTCCTGAAATTTTTGGCAATCCATATATAGACGTGGCTCATTGGAAGTAAGAGGTTTTTCAATTCGCATTTTACTTATAGCGCGAATTTGGTTGACGACTATCGATGCGCCTTTTGCGTAATCGTTAATCGCGCCAACTCCCAAGTCAATGCTTGAAGGATGTGAGCCTTTAGCGGGATCGTATGAAGTTATCGGAGCAACGAGAATAACGCTTGACGCAGGATTATTATTTTTCTCCAAAACTACGGCGTAATGACGACCGCCAAATTCTCCGTCAACGTTAAAGCCAAAATCAACGAGAACAATTTCGCGTTGCTTATAACGTTTCAATCGGGAAGGATTGAAATTTGATTCTCTCTCCAAAAAAACAGCCCATTTAACAAGCCAATCAGCAAGAATAAGAATTTTTTTCGGCGACAATTTTAATATCGCCGATTTTAAAGAACGCAATGCAACTGCTAATCTTCGCGCAGTGCCGTCATTATTTACAATGCGCACCGTGTCCGCCGATACTGTCACAGGAATTGTTGTAGTGTCTGACAAAATAATCTCTCCAATCTGTTTTAACGTAAAATTTTTTTTTAATCGTCTAAATCTTTCGCTCTAGCCTGAAGCACCCATAGATCATCTTTACGTATTAAACGGCAACGTACTTTGTCATTTAACAAATAATTGACATCAGGATTGGAGTAAAAACGTTTAATCATCATCTCTCGATATTCCTGCTGTTTCATTTCCGGAGCAAAAATACCCACCGTTAAAGAAAAAACGGTAGATTTAATAAGTAACAAAAAGGTTTTTTCAGCATTTGTGGTATGGTAAAACGGCTTAGTTATTATTTCAATTTTTGATATATTTTCTGTAGTGGGGTCTTTAGAAATTCTCATATCGACATCAGCGCACTTAAATTTACAAAGGTAGCCGTTTTCGGTGCCTGTCACAGTCGCGTTTTTCAAGGAATATAAAGGTAGTTCACAACTTTTCATTTTTTCTGCAAAAAATATTTTTGTATCACTACGAGCATTGTCTAGAGAAATCATTAACTCGCCATTCGATATCTCCGACTCATAGACAGTTTGAAACTGTTCAAATGTCATGCCTAAATCTAAATTTTTGTTGCTTTGCGATTGTTGATTATTTGCCTTAGGCGTTGACGCGGATTCTTCGGGCTTGTTTGCATTTCCGCAAGCGGTAAAAAATAATACGGCAAAAATTAAAAGCGGAATAAATTTTGTCATTGTGTCCACTCTTTCCTCAAAATATCAGTCGTCAATAACCAAATCATAAAACGCACTCTCGGGAATAACCTGTAAATTTTGACGCTCGGCAATGAGTTGTTTTGCTTTTTTTAATTTGTTGCTCTCATAACCCTCAAGACCTTTTTTATAATCCATATCACCGACAATTAAAAAATTGGTCTTTTTCGTCACGTTATTTTCGCAACGACCGCCTATATTGGTTACAATTTGAGCCGCTTCTAATCGCGTAAATTTTTCTAACTTTCCCGTGAATACGCAATATTTATCAAAGAAAATATGCGATTCATCAAAATCGGAATTGATACTTTGAACATTTGCTAAATTTACCTTTGAACATTCAATTTGAGCGAGTTCAATGTTATTGTCGGAAATTATCTGCTTGCAACATTCCAAAATCGAATTGGTAATTTCGCAGTCGGTTAATGCTCTGTGCCTGTGAAATTGAAAATTTCTATCCGTGAAAAAATTTTCGGGAAAAAGTGATTCCAAGTAATAATGCACGTCGTCCAAACCATACCCGCCATAGCCTTTTGACTTTATGTCAGGAATTAAACGACGTGCCAATCGTAAAGTATCTACGAAATCATTTGTAAACTCTAAATCTAGAGAGCGTTTAAAGTTATCGTATAAAAAATTTATGTCAAAATTTACGTTGTGTCCAACAATAATTTCTCCGCTTAAAAAATCCCATAAGTTTTTTGATATTTCGTCAAAAACAGGTGAATCAACAATCATGTCATTATGAATACCTGTCATGCACTCAATAACATAAGGGATCGGTTCCGGCGGTTTTATTAAGGTTTGACATTGCTCAATTCTTTTTCCCTCACGAATTTTAATACAGGCAATTTCTATAATGTGATTAAATTTTGCACTAAGACCTTGTCGTCTCTAAGTCAAGCACCGTGTAATTATTCGGGACAGCGATAAGTGATTTTCCTTTTTTTCTCCGGTCGTTATTTTCAGTCATTGCGAAATCTCCGTGAAAAACTTCCCCGCCGAAATAAGCAGGGAATTTTTTTTGTTGAAGGATAAAAAAAATTACTTTTTCAGGCGTTCTTGTATTGCTAACCAGCTACGTTCGATGACGCGTTTTGCAAAAATTTTTTGTTGAAAACGTATTCAAGGTGCCCGCTAATTTCTTTTTGCTCAACGTCATCGAGTAATCGATACTGCGCAATCAATCTTTGTTCTTCGGCAGTAAATTCTCCGATATTTTCGCTCGGCTCAATTTTGCCTTCAACTAATTTGTCCAAGCTAATGCCAAAGTGTTTACAGATTTTTATAGCATTTCCGACACCTGCGTTAGCTATGCCGCGTTCTAAAATGCTATTTACTGTTGACGGGGGCAAGTCAACAATAGACGCAAATTCTCTGACACTTTTGTGCTTAGAGAGAATCAAGTTTTTTAATTTTTCCTCACTGCTCATCATTTTCACCTCCTAAATAAAAGTATACAACAGCAAAAACGAAAATTCAATAAAAAAAACGAAAAATCATTGACTTTATCGAAAATTCGTATATAATTCGGTAAATACCTTAAAATTCGGTCAAAATGAGGTGTCGCGTATGTATCCTAATTTAGAGGCGGAGTTAAAAAGAAAAGGCTTGAAAAGAATTGACCTTGCTCAACATTTAAATATGGCCCAGTCCACATTAGCGGATAAGATGCAAGGCAGGAGCCCCTTTAGCGTTCAAAATGCAGTGGATATTAAAAAATTTTTGAACTTAGATATGCCTCTTGAAGAGCTTTTTGAAGAAGTGGCGATGTGAAAGGAGCGGTTTTGATGACGGCGGAGGAGAAAAAAATGACGATGTCGCAGAATTTGTCGGCTGGGTAAAACTCGGGTTGCTTGATAACTCAACTAAGCTGACGTTTTAAAGGGGGCGGATTAAAAAAAAATGGTGTTCATAACGCAAGATGGTTTAAAAGCCATTGCGCCTGAGGAAATCCAATTTTACTTCATAAAAACGGGTTCGGAGTTGAATACTCTTATGGCAATGCCTAAAAATTGTGATCCGAGCTCGCCGTATCAGGTTTTAAAGATGTTTGAGGATGAAAATTTGGAGACGGTAAAAAAAGTAATGTTTTTTTTAACCCGTGCTAAAAATCTCGATCTGCATCAATCGCTTGTAAAAATCACAGTTGAAGAATTGGATAAACTCGGACTGGAGCAGTTAAATTAAGGCAAACTAATTTTAAACAAATTAAGTATTCCCGCGATTAAAGTTTTTTGCTTTTCAGACTCAGCGGTTTCAAAAAAATCTTGCAAACGTGCTTTGGCACCGGGTTGAACGGCTATATCAAAAATATCGTCACAGAAAATATATCGAAAAGGAGTGGTTTTTATGACGGCAGAGGAGAAAAAATTGACACTGTCACAGAATTTGTCGGCGGCGTTAAATCCCGTGAAAATCGACAATCCCACAAATGTCGATCCTGTGACACGGCAGGAGGTTCAGAAAAAATCTTTGGCGGAAATTATTGAAGATTTCAAAGACGGCGAACGTCTGAAAGAAGCGGGCAAATATTTGTTCGCTACTGGTGTTTTGAAAATGGGATTTGCTTTAATTGCGGCAAAAGAAAAAGCGCAACACGGAGAATGGCTCGACTGGCTTAAAAATCATTTTCATCTTGGTGAAAAATCTGCTCAAAATTATATGCGTGTTGCCGAGCGTTTTGGGGGAAATCCGAAATCGATTTCGGATTTGAATTATACCCAAATGACCTCAATGCTCGCACTTCCCGAAGGTGAAGAGGAAAAATTTATTGAGGCGAAGGCGGCTGAAGGTACTCCCGTTGAGGAAATGACGGTTAAAAATCTTAAAGCCGAAATCGCCGATTGGAAGGCGAAAACTGCACAGGCAGAGACGGAAAAGGCACAGGCGGAACAAGACCGCGACCAATATAAAACTTCACTCGTTTTAGCAGAGGCACAGCGCGACAGTATCAGCGAACAATATATGACTTTGAAAGAAACGCAGGCGGAGGAATCTGTGCGGGCGGGTAAATTGCTTGAAGAAAACGCCAATTTGCAAGAGCAAATCGAAGAACTTCAGGACAAATATGACGAAACGCAAAATGAACTTTTGCGCGAAAAAAATAACGTCAAGACGACGACTGTTGAAGTAGCTCCGGCGGATTATGAGCCGATGAAAAAAGAATTGTCGGAAATCAAGGTCGAGTATGACAAACTTCAGGCGGAGTTGAAAGAGTTTCAGAATCGCCCGATCGAAGTGGCGGTTGAAAAACCTGCGGATTATGAGGCAGTTAAAGCTAAACTTGCAGAGCTTGAAAAACGTCAGAAAACGCTCCAAGCGGATTTCGCTGTAATGGCGGATATTCAGAAGGGTGTGGCTATCGCGCAGAGCATTTTAAACTGCGTGAATTTGCAACAGATAGTCTCAACAATGATGAAAAAAAATCCGAATTTTGAATTTGGAATCCTGCAACTGTTTGAGGCGGTAAGAGAAATTCAAGTTTGTATTGACCTTAACAAAAAAGGACAGGCGGATAAAAAAAGTAATCGTCTTGAAATCCAAAAATCCACTTTTCAGACGTTTCAAAGTTGGTTTGAAAAAATCAGTAACGGGCAGAGAGATTTTATCAGCGTGGCGCAAAATAAAGCGGTTGAGATATTCGGCGTGAAAATTCCCGAAAACGTCTTTAATGCTGATGATTCTCGTAAGGCATTCGCAGTTTGGCTCGGGCGAGAAATAAATCCGATTGTAGTTGACGGCGACTATAAAGAGGAAATCCGCGTTGTCGGTGACAGCTACGACTGGTCTGCGGTGAAACAGTGAAAATTTTAATCCGCATTGTGAAAGACGGGTTATCAAAATGCGGCGTAATACCCCCTGCTTTAGCTGTGGGGATATAAGCCACAATTTTTTGTTGTATCTGTGGGAAATTTTTTTGGTAAAATGAGAAAAAATTTTTTCAAGCAAAGGAAGTGAGAATATGGAATACACAAAGGGTTATAAATTTCGGTTGTATCCGAACAAAACACAGAAAAATCTGTTGAACAAAATTCTCGGTTGTTGTCGTTTTGTGTATAACCGTTTTCTCACAGTTCGCAAAGAATCTTGGGAAAATGAGAAAAAATCTGTCAGCTATACTCAAACAAGTTCAATGTTGACGCAGTTGAAAAAAGAAATGGCTTGGTTGAATGACGCTGATTCAATAGCTTTGCAACAATCACTCAGAAATTTGGATACCGCATATCAAAATTTTTTCAAAAATGACAGAGGCTATCCGAGATATAAGTCAAAGAAAAATCATCGCCAAACATATCGAACTATGAATATTCGCATTGAAGGTAAAAGAATCAGACTTCCGAAAGTCGGCTCGGTGAAATTTGAACAATCAAGAAATTTTCACGGAAAAATTTTGAACGCAACGATAACTCGGACTGCCACAGAAAAATATTTTGTTTCCTTGTGCGTTGAAGAAGATATCGCCGACAATTTGAAATTAAACGCAGATAAACAAATTGGAATTGATGTAGGTTTAAAAGAATTTTACACCGACAATTTTGGAAATACGGTTTCAAATCCGCGAATTTTAAAAAGTTTGACACTCAGACTTCGGCGAGAACAAAGGCGACTTTCAAAAAAGAAAATCGGAAGTCACAATCGAGACAAGCAAAGAATTAAAGTTGCAAGAGTTCACGAAAAAATTTCAAATGCGAGATTAGATTTTTTACATAAAGAATCGACTCGGCTGTGTCGTGAAAATCAAACGATAGCGGTTGAATCGCTCCAAGTAAAAAATCTGATGAAAAATCATAAATTGGCAAAAGCAATTTCGGATGTGAGTTGGGGAGAATTTTTCAGGCAGTTGAGTTACAAGGCGATTTTGTACGGTTGTGACGTGATAAAAATTCCGACTTTCTACCCGTCAAGTCAAACTTGCAGTTGTTGCGGCTTTAAAAATCCGATGACCAAAAATTTGAGTGTAAGAAATTGGCGTTGTCCGAAGTGCGGAACTTTTCACGACAGAGATTTAAACGCCGCTAAAAATATTTTGTACAAGGCATTGGAAATTAAGTAAAAAATCTACCGTGGGACACACGGGAAGTTACGCTTGCGGAGATTATGTAAGACGCAATCACGGCGCAACAGTCTTTGAAACAAGAATCCCTCCGCATTTATGCGTGGGGAGTGTCAAGTTTTGGACGTTGGTAAATTGGTATTCGTATCAAGTTATGCAAGAAGTCATTAAGGAGATTGAGAAAAATAAAACGTGACTCGGAATCCGTGAAAGGAGAAAAAGAAATGAAAATCGTAGTTGAACTTGAGCAGACGGATATAGCTTGTGCCGATGAAAATGATTTTCGGGCATTGTGCTTTATCCTTCAAACGTACGCGAAAATAGTACAAACGC
>CAJOCT010000084.1 GCA_905236725.1 uncultured Selenomonadaceae bacterium
GAAAAACGCCGCGAAGAATTTTTAAAATTTATGGATTTTGTGGAAACAAAGACAGAATATTTGACGGCTCCCGCGTCAACAAAATTTCATTTGTGCAAAGAAGGCGGACTTTTGGAGCACAGCGTCAACGTTGCGGAAAATTTGTTGAAAATAAAAAATACTCTCGCTCCCGAAATTTCTGACGAAAGTTGCGTGATTGTCGGGTTACTTCATGACTTGGGAAAAGTCGGAATGCCGAAAAATCCGCAGTACATAAAAAATGAGCCGACACCGAAACAAAAACAGTGGGGCTATCCCGCGAACCCGCCGTACAAGTTCAACAATGACTTGGTTTATTTAAGCGTACCTGTTCGGAGTTTGTACCTAATCGGCGAAAAAACTTCTTTGACGGAGGAAGAAGTTCAGGCGATAATTTATCACGACGGGCAATATGTTGATGACAATAAAAGTGTAGCAGGGCACGAAGAAAAATTAACGTTGCTTTTGCAATATGCCGACAGTTGGAGCAGTTTTGTTTTAGAAAAATAATTTAATCTGTGATAAAATATGCAAAAAAATTCGGAATGATGTCGATGGCAGAAAAAATTTTTCCCGAAAAATATTTAGAGGCGTTGAAAAAATTTCGTTTAATCGACGATACTTTTTTCTCTGCCTGTTTCGATGACAACGCGGAAGACGTTGAATATATTTTGCGGATAATTCTTGATAAACCTAACTTAAAAGTTTTAAAAGTGCAGACGCAAAAAAGCGTGGAAAATATTTACGGACGCTCCGTTCGTTTTGATGTTTTTGCGACTGATGAAAAAAATAAACTTTACAACATCGAAGTGCAGAGAGCAGACGCGGGAGCAATTCCTACTCGTGCGAGATATAATTCGGCAATGTTGGATTATCACAACGTGAACACGAATGAAAAATTTAAAGAAATGCCGGAAACTTTTGTAATTTTTATAACCGAGCACGATGTTTTGGAAGACGGGGAACAAATTTATCATGTGGAAAGGATGATATTGGAAACAAAAAAAATTTTCCCTGACCGTGAACACATTATTTACGTCAACGGCAGTTACAAAGATGAAAGCGGAAGTGAATTGGGCGATTTGATTCATGATTTTTTCTGTGAAAATCCTGCCGATATGCGTCATCGTCAACTCGCCAAACGAGTCGAATTTTTGAAAGATAACAAACGCGGGGTGAGAAAAATGTGCAAAATTATCGAAGATTTATTCGCTGAGGAATTGGCTGAGAGCGAAAAAAAATCTAAACTTGATGATATTCGTAATTTGATGGAAACTCTAAATCTGACTGTACAACAAGCTATGGATGCATTAAAAATTCCTGTTGATAAACAGAAAGAACTACGTCCGTTAATTTAAAGAGTACCCATTTTTAACAAGTCTTTTCCTATCGAAACTTGACTTAAGAGAAAGTAAAAATTTTTAAAATGATTTACTTTTACATTTGAAGAAATAATTTTAAATTTAAATTGCTAAAACCTCTGCAAAGAATTAAAATTTTGCAGGGGTGTTTTTTATGAAAGTGGGATACGTCAGAGTTTCGACCATCGACCAAAATGAGGAACGACAGATTGTTGAACTCAGAAAAAATGGCGTTGAAAAGTTTTTCGTCGATAAAGTTTCCGCTAAATCTGCCCAACGTCCGAAATTTGATGAGATGATGAATTTTTTTAGAGAAGGCGATGAACTGATAGTGACAGAATTTTCGCGTCTTGCTCGCTCGACACGCGATTTACTCGATATTGTCGAAACTTTAACGAAACAAGGCGTAAAAGTTCGCAGTTTAAAGGAGCAAGTTGATTTTTCCACGCCTCAAGGACGCTTTATGATCACGATTTTCGGAGCGATAGCGGAATTTGAACGCGAATTGATTTTACAACGTCAGCGCGAAGGGATTCAGCTTGCAAAAGCCGCTGGTAAATATAAAGGTCGCAATGCAAAAAAACGTCCGAAGGATTTTGATTACTATAAGCAATGCTATTATGAGAGAACCATGACTGTCACAAAAATTGCGAAACATTATAAAGTTTCTCGTCCTACTATTTACAAATGGATTCGCGAATAAAAATTTTTTTGGAAAGTAAAAGATCATCGCGAATAACCTGCAACTGCGTGAATAACATTGCTCGCGTAATTTTTAATCTTTTTTGCCAGCGGACTTTCTGAAAAAATCGTCCTGCCGACAACTGAAGGCGGATATTTTTTCAAAAGTTTTTTTGCTACATTTAAATCAAATTTTTTCTGCAGTTCAGGCGAATAGGTAAAAGGCGAATGAAAATTTGTCGCTAATATTTTATAACCTTTCGATAACTCTGAACTTTTTTCAACTTTGACCGAATTTATATTTTCCTCTATTCTTTCGGCAAAATTTTTAAATTGCGAATCGGACAAAGAAACACTCGGATAATTTTTTTTCTCGCTGTGTAAAAATTTTTTTGCACAGTCGATAATTTTTTTCGTGAAATCGAGAATTTTATTTGCAAGCGTCGGTTTCTTTTCGGCTATATCTTGTAAAATTTTTCTGCCGGTTTTCAAATCGGCAAACGCATCGGCGAGCATTTCTTCTACAACTTTTTAATCGGAAAGTGTCGGCTGTTTCATTGCTTGCCGATAATTTTTTATCTGCACAGGCGTAAAAATATTTTCGCGCTCAACGTGTTCGCGTAAATCTTCATAAATTTCAGGTTCGGCAATTTTGAGTGCGTGAAATGTTTCGTGATAAAAAATCCATTCCGGCGAAATTTTTGCATTTGCATTGAGATAAAAAATATCCGTGTCGTAATCATAGCGACCGTGAATTTCCTCCGAGCCTTCAAAAAATTTTACTTCGCTGTCAAAAATTTCCCGTGAAAAAGTTTGCAAAAATTTTTGTTCCTCCGTCAATTTATTCTGTTCAATTAAATTTGATTCGGCGAACTTTTCTGCAATATTTTCAGTAGCCGCAGAATAAAGTTCATAATTTTTATCGTGATCGTGAAATCGAATTGAATCAAATAAAAAGTCAAAAGCGGCTTTTATATCTTCCATTTCGCTTTTTGTCGGATACGGATAACAATCTTTTGCGGCGGATTTTTCTGCAACTTCATTCCATGATTCTTCGGAACGAATGTTCACCAAAAAATCATTTTTTATTCCTCTTTCCGACAATTTTTCTTTCAAATAAAATTCAAAAGCGCGAGCCGTCATTTCCGATTCTAAACTCCAATATTTTTTTCCTTTCATTTTGTCCAGATTTTCTGAACGCTTGACCAATTCTGTATTCGATAAAATTTTTTTCAACATTTGAAAACCAACCAATGCCGCGTCTTCTTCTTCAAAAATCTCATTATTTTTTATTTGTTCCGTCACCATACTGATATTTGTCGCAAAAATTTTTTTAGAAAAATAATTATCAAGAGCGTGAAAAAATTCGTGTCCGAGTGAGCCTGCGCCTTTATTTTTTGTCAGATTTATTACGACATTTGAAGGTTCATAATGAGCAAGCGGCGCATTTTTTCCGCCTTTTCCTCGCGAGCCAAACGCCAGCCCCAAACTTCCGTTAAGCGATAAAGATTTTGGCGGCAAATTTAACGCATTTGCTAAATCTGTCAGCGCATCATATGCTTTATTTAAATCTTCCTGCCTAGTTTCGTTTTCGACCCAATTACCAAATTGAACTCCGCGAAATCCAAATGTTTCTTGAAATTTTTCCGGCGTTATATTTTCCTCTCTAAAAATTTCACCGATTCGCGGAGCATTTTCATTTTCGCGCTCATACGGAATTTTTTTCATTTCAGAAAATTTTTCTTTCAACAAATCCAAATGTTCATTTAAAAATTTAAAAGCCTCTTCGGGCGTTTCAAACGGCGATTTTACTTCACACATTTTCGTCCCGATTTTTGCCCCTATAAAATAATAACTTTCGTCTTTCTTCCATCTGTAAATTCCGAACGGATTTTTTTCTTCGCGTTCAATTTTTTTGTCCGGCGTTAATTCTTTAAAAATCGAGTACTGTAACAAAAGTTCTTCTAGCGTATCTGCTTTTAAATCTACATGATTTTTCAAGGTGAATTTTTTACTTCGCAATCCTATTTTATCGTCCGTGTAATTTACAAATTTCAGTGCGGAAAAATCATATTCGTGTCCGAGTTTTTCATATGCGTAACAAAGATTTTGTATTTGCCATTCATCATTGCGATTAAATGAAAAATTTGTTTTCGCCAACATTGTCAGTCTGTCTCTAAATCCACTTTCGCTAAGTTCATCATTCATTATTGCAACTGCAATATCTCTAAATTCAGTCGCTTTTTTCGTCCAATCCGATAACATCCAGCTGTAAGCACCTTTCGGTTTTGGCGAAAGAAAATCTCGAAGTGCGCGTATCGCCGATACTTTCCAGCCTTCTTCTCCATTTTCCAAAAGTTTTTGATAATCAGGTTTCGGAAAAGATTTTGACAGCGGTTGCGTTTTTATTTCTGTTTCCGACGCTGTTCTCAACAATTTTTGATAAATATAATGTGCATCTTTTCTCGCACCTTCCAATTTTTCTCCGAAGTCCTCTATTCGATTATTTTTTTTCACAGAAATATTTTTTGCTGATTCAGTCACCGTTGCTACAAAAATATTTTTGTTTAATTTGTCGTCAAAATCCTCAAACAAATTATACTCGATAGAATTTTTTTCGCTCATTTTTTCTCACCCTATTTAAAATCGGGCATACCGACCGGCTCTGACTTTTTATAATCGTATTCTTCGCGCAAAAGTTTATAATTTTCCGCGTCATACGGGTCTGTCACATCAAACTTCGTGATTGAATCCATATAAGCTGATTCCACATTTTTGTCGTACTCGCTCATTTGATACAGTGCTTTCATTTGCTCAAAATTCGCGTCCAGTGCATTTTGTCTCGCCAATTCATATGCCAACAAAGTTAAAAGTTCGTTCCGCGCTTGTTGTACTTGCAAATTTCCCTCTGCCAAATTCGTATGATTTAATATTTTGTCGGCTGATTTAAAAACATTTTCCAAATCGTTGACTTCCTGATTCGCTCCTTCTGCAAAATTTTTATATTGTTGATTCAGCCAAAGAAATTTTTCTTCGTGATTAAATTTCGGATTGAAATTTTCCCATTCATCGCCATCGCCTTGCTGTAAATTTTTTTCTATTTCCTGCGAATCAATTTGTTTTGAAACTTTTTCTGTTCCCTTCGCCAAAATTTTCAGTGCGTCAGAAGTTTCCGCAAAAATTTTTTCATCAAACGGCGTTGTGTTTATCTCGTCATTCTTCGTTTTATTCGTTGCCACTTCCAAAATATTTTTAAATTTGTCTGCAAACAAAATTGATTTAATATGCCTCGTGTAATCATAAACATTTCCGCCGTTACTCGCCAAATCTTCCAATGCGTACGGCGACGGACTGTCCGCCAATGATATTTCCGTCAAACTGTAATATAAATCAATATCAAACGGCTCGTCCCAGCCTGGCACTGTATACGCAAATGCCACATATCCGCTGAAAAATCCCAAAGTTACAGTTGTTCCCAATGCTGTCAACATTTTTTTCATTTTATTCACTTTCTTTTCCTCCTCCTAAAAATTTAAATCCTCCCGTACTTCCAAAAATTCCTAAAATATCTTTTGAAATTCGACTTCCTATCAAATAAAACATCATCGTCACAAATGTTACTTTAAACAGCAACATCATATTTATTGTTGCTGTCGGCTCTCTGAAATTTCCCGTCGTCGGTTCCGTTCCCGATACTTTCGCCCAATATATATCCGCGTCAGAATTTAATCTGCCGCCTTCGCCTTGATTCCAACATCGCGCCGCCATTTCATACGATCCATATTTTTTGTAATAGCCAGTCAAAATATATCTTGCGATATTATCTTGATTTGTCGGTGTCCACGCCGGTCCGTGCGGCTCTTCCGCCGTTACCGGCGCACTTTCCAATACTCCTCCATTCGCCACATAATCATTCGTCCAATTCGTCCAGTTGTCATAATTCGCATAATCAATTTGATACGCTCCGAAATACCCAAGCCCATTATCCACATAATAGCGGTTGCTCGATTCTACTTCGCGTATGTGCGCCATCAGTTGCTCTATCGAACTGATTTCTCCACTTCCCACCTCTGTTTTTGCTACTGAATAAAAATTATCGACTTCTATATTATATAGTACGAACTGCAACATCAATGAATAAACGCATATAAACATCAGCTTAATTGACATTGTAAAAATTCCGTTCAAGCCCTTAGCGGCGATATGTCGCGTTTGCTTTAATCCCGCGAAAAAAAATGTTGTGAATCCTGTTATCATCATTATGTAAAATTCCACATTCGCCAACGTTATTTCCGCCGAGATTATGAAAAAGCAGATTGTCAATATTACTGCAAAGAACAGCGACGGCAACCACAATGCTATTTTTGTCACCATGTCCATCACGCCGTGTATTTTGAAAAGTTCGTTAAAAATTGGCGCGACAATGTTTGCTCCTTTCGACACTATGTCCATCATCATTCCGCCAAATCCCGTGAATAATTCTTTCGCGAAATTTGCCACCACCGTACTCCAATTTACCAAAAAATATATCAAGAAGACATACAGCAAAAGTTTGAGCGTGATGTATTTAAATACGTTTTTGCTGTCATTTTTCGGATTTACTGCAAATAACGACGCTCCGATTGCCAAGTCGATTGTGATTAACACCATCAACAGCCAGCGTATTATTTCTAAAATTTTTGCGATTGCTTCCTGACATACACTCCCAAAATTTTCTATCACTTCGCGCAATGGTTTTCCAAAGTCATACATCGCATCAAATGAACTTTGTAAAGATTCTGGCAATGTGCCGTAACCTGTACCGCTTGAAGGCGGTAGGTCTTTCAAATATCTTCGCGGATTTATCGGCTCGCCGTTTATTCTTATTTCAAAATGCAAATGCGGACCCGTTGACCAACCCGTACTTCCCACTCGCGCTATTATCGTTCCTGCCGTAATTTTTTGTCCTTCTGAAACTAACAAAGCCGAGCAATGCGCGTATCGCGTTTCAAAATTTGTGCCGTTTATCATTGTGTTCAAATAAACAACATTGCCGTAACCTTCCGCCCAGCCTGCGTAACTCACCACTCCTTCGTGTGTCGCATAAATATTTGCGCCTTCCGCCGCCGCTATGTCTGTTCCTTTGTGCGGTCTGACACTTCCGAAAACTGGGTGAACTCTTCCCACCAATGAAAAATCTGAACTTATTTCCAAATTCCCATCCAGCGGATTTAATATCGTTATTGCAGGCAGTCTTGTCACCTCGTCGCCATACTCCGAATCATACGCCTCGCACACTGCAGAAAAATTTAAACTCAGCAAAAAAAATAATATCCACTTCAGCATTTTATTCACCTTGTCGCGGAGTTTTTTCGTTTACTGAATTTTGTTTTGGCGGAGTGAAAAAATTATTTGCGGCTTTGCTCATTCTGTTCAATATCGGAGAAATTTTTTCGCTCGCTGTTGTCGCAGGTTCATTCTTTTGCAAATTTTTTAAAATTTCGCTCGGAGTAACTCCGTTTGAATTTGCGTTTGGCGTTTTGGATAAAAGTCCGTTTGAACTGTTTCCCAAACTTGATATTGAATTTTGGTAGCCTTGATAGACAGGATTATGATATTTCAGCGCATTTCCTCCCGCTACCACCGCTTGTTTCATCATCGACATTGCTTTTCCACCAGCCGCGTTTGCCAAACTCAGCGCATTTGCTCCAAAATT
>CAJOCT010000085.1 GCA_905236725.1 uncultured Selenomonadaceae bacterium
CAAAAAAATTCTCGCGAAAAATATAAATTTTTATCTTCTCGACGCAGAAAATTTTTTTCTCATTAAAAGAAATTTTCCTCTGCAAAAATTTATTCCAAAAATGATTTATGGAAGTAAACCTGCTGACGGCGGAAATTTAATTTTATCTGAACAAGAAAAAAATATTTTAATTGAAAAATTTCCTGACGCAAAAAAATTTATAAAAAGATTTATGATGGGAAGAGATTTTTTGCATAATGAAAAAAGATTTTGTCTTTGGTTAGTCGATGCAACTCCTGCAGAAATAAAAAAAATTCCTCCGATTTACGAAAGAATTAAAAATGTAAAAAATTTTCGATTGAACAGCAAAAAAATTTCTACTAAAAAATCTGCTGAAATTCCTTATCTTTTTACAGAAATTCGTCAAGTTGAAAAAAATTTTATTGCTGTTCCAGTTGTTTCTTCGCAAAACAGAAAATACATTCCAATGGATTTTTTATCTTCAGAAATTATTGCAGGAGATAAATTATTTATGATACCTGACGCAAATTTATTTTTGTTTGGAGTTTTGCAAAGTTCTGTGCATATGATTTTTACAAAAACTTTTTGCGGCAGATTAAAATCAGATTACAGTTATTCAGCGCAAATAATTTACAATAATTTTCCGTTTCCTGACAAAAATTTTGAAAAAATCAGTTTGACAGCAGAAAAAATTTTATCGGCGAGAAAAAATTATCCCGACAGTTCACTTGCCGAACTTTACGATGAAAATTTAATGCCGAAAGAATTACGCGATGCACATAAAAAAAACGATTCGGCGGTGCTTGAAGCGTACGGCTTTGACAAAAATATTTCCGACGAAGAAATTTTGCAAGAGTTGATGAAACTTCATAAAAATTTGACAGAAAAATAATTTGAAAAAAAAATTATCCTCCAAGTTAGGAGGATTTTTTTTGTGAGCGGACAAATTATTTAATAAAAAAATGCCCGACTTGCGAGCATTTTTATTTTTCCTTTCAGATTTTACATCAAGTTTTTGTATCCTCATTTTTTTTGAAGTACCAGTTAATTGCGAATGGTAATGTAAAATTCAAGAACAGCAATCGGAACAACTGATACGTCAAAATTTGCGGAACATCCGCGCCCATGCTTAAACCCGCCAAGCACATTTCCGCAATTCCGCCCGGTGCCATTGCAAGAAACGCCGTTATCAGCGAAAAGCCGTAAGTCTGCGACAAAAATATCGCCATTCCGACGCTTGTTGCAATCATTGCCGCGTTGCAGAAAAATAAATTCGGAAGCGTTGAGCGAAGTGAAAGCAATCGATTTTTTTCAAGTTTCGTGCCGATGTATAAACCGATATTCAGTTGGACAACCGCCATTAAAATTTTCGGTGCCGATTCAAACGGCTGGACAAACGTTGAAAAAATCGCCGCAACCAAAATCGGTCCGAGCAACTGTTTTGTCGGCAGGTGAAATTTTTTTCCGAGAAAACGCCCGAGCCAAACAAGCGGGACAAGTACAAGCCAGTGCAAGCCGTCAACTTGTTCGAGCGCAACCGCCGTTGCACTTTCGTCGAGCATGTGCATCGCAAGGAACGGCACGCTGACAACGACGCAGGTAAATCTCAAGGTTTGCGCGACGACGACAAAATTCATATCGGAGCGCGGATCTTCTTCCGCCATCAAAGTCATCAACGACATACCGCCGGGCGCACAACCCATTAAACAGCTGATTAAATTGACATTTGTCATTCGAAAGGTCAACCAAGACGCGATCAACGACACAATGACGATTGAGCCTGTTGCCGACAAAACCCCGAAGACCTGATGACTTAAGTTGACAAGCGTTTCAAAACTGCAATCGCGTCCGATTTCGCAACCGCCGACGCTCAACATCAAGTTACGCCAAGCGGCAGGCCAATTCGTTTTCGGGTCGATAAAAGTTTTGCTGACGAAAGTGACGACAATTCCGCCAAGCATGTAAGGTATCGGAACGTTCAGCGTTTTGAACAAAAATCCGAGCGCGGCCGCCGCAAAAAACAGAATAACTTTTTGTCGAGTAAAATCTTTCATTCTTCAAACTTCATTACGCTTTTGTAAGCGGGACGAATAATTTTGTTGGAAGTGATTAACTCTTCCAAACGATGAGCCGTCCAGCCGACAATTCGGGCAATAGCAAAAATTGAAGTGTAGAACGAGGGCGGAACTCCGAGCATGTAATAAACTGCGCCGCTGTAAAAATCGACGTTGGGAGCGGGCGGCAGAGCCAAATTTTTGTGCTTTTGAATAATCGCGGGAGCAACCGCCTCAATATTTTCGTGTAAAGCAAAGTCGGCATCGAAAGTTCCTTTTTCGCGAACGAGTTGCTTGACATATTCTTTAAGAATAATTTCGCGCGGATCGGAAAGCGTGTAAACCGCGTGCCCCATGCCGTAAACGAGTCCCGAGCGGTCGAATGCCTCCTTGTTGACGATTTTTTCAATGTAAGCGGCAACCTCATCGCGGTCGTAATAATCGTTGACGTGTTCGCGAATGTCGCCCATCATGCTGATAAATTTCAAATTCGCTCCGCCGTGCCTGGAACCTTTCAAAGACGCCATAGCCGCCGTCATAGTCGAATAAGTATCAGAGCCTGCGGACGTGACAACGCGGGTCGTGAACGAAGAATTATTTCCGCCGCCGTGTTCCATATGCAGAATCAAAGCCGTATCCAAAACTTTTGCCTCAAGCGCAGTATATTTTCTGTCGGGGCGCAGGAGGCTCAAAAGATTTTCAGCCGCAGAAAGTTTCGGGTCGGGCATGTGAATATACATACTGCCGCCCTTCTTGTAGTGATTGTAAGAATGATAAGCATAAGCGGCAAACATGGGAAAGACGCTGATGAGTTCTAAGCATTGGCGCAAAGAATTGCCGACGCTCGTATCCAGTGCGTTGTTGTCATAGTAGGAATAGGCAAGGATACTGCGCATCATCGATTTCATGATGTCGCCGGTCGGAGCCTTCATAATTATATCTCGGGTGAAGTGCGGGGGAATTCTTCGCGCTTCGCCCAAAATTTTTTTGAATTCGGCAAGCTCATCATCTGAAGGCATTACGCCCATAATCAAAAGATAAGCAATTTTTTCAAAGCCCAGTTCGTCGCCGAGACTTTCAACCAACTTTGTAATTTCGTGACCGCGGTACCACAATTCGCCCTTGCAAGGTTTTTTCACGCCGTCAACGAGTTGACTGCCTACGACTTGAGAAATGTTTGTCAAACCGGCAAGAACTCCCTGACCGTTCGCATTGCGCAGACCGCTCTTAACGCCGTATTCTTTGTAAAGTGCGGGGTCGATGTAATCGCTGCGCTGTATCAATTCAACCTGACCTTGCGCATAACTTCCGATACTCAAAATAATTTTCCCTCCTCAATCCAGTTGCATTCGCTGGAAAATTCCCTTAAATTTTTGCCAAAAATCGCCGCTGTCCATTGAAACGAGTTCAGCGGGATTCATTTCGCTCTTGATGTCGTCGAGCCATGTCGGAGAAGAAAATTTTTCTTTATCCGTCGCCGTCGAAATTTGCACTGCAGGTGCGCCGCCTACTACTCTGTCGAGTTCATCGTCAGATAAAAACTCCCCTTTCATGTTAATCGCCTCCTCTAAAAATTTTTAAAAGAACTGATTTGATTATAACAAAACAACATTTAAAAGCAAGTGCGATAAAAATTTTTCCGTGATATAATTTGCGAAATACGAATCTAAGGAGAATTTATTATGATTGTTGAAAAAGTTTTTGCGGGTGAATCTGTTCGCGTTTCAATCGCCGGTCGAATTGATACGACGACCTCGCCGCAGTTGCGCGGTGAACTTGCCGCCATTGACGACACAGTCAAAAAAATTGTGCTTGATTTCAGAGATGTGAGTTATATTTCGTCGAGCGGAATTCGCGAACTGTTTATTTGCAAAAAAAAATTTCCCGACACCACGATTGAAAATGTTTCGCCGAATGTTTTTGAAGTTTTGAATATGACCGGCTGTAACAAAATTTTTTCAATCAAAGTCGCGACCGATGATGTTTCAACTTATCTTGAGATGTCGTTCAAAAAATTTTTGACAAGCAAGGCAACTCATTCGAGCGACAAAATTTTTATCGTCGATGAGCACACAACTTACACTTGGTCGGAAATTGAAATTTGCGCGACGATTATCGCCGAGGATTTGAGCAGGTTGGGTGTCACGCGCGGCAGTCGCGTCGGAATTTGCTCTGTCAACTCCGCAAACTGGATTTTGACTTTTTTCGCGATTCAAAAACTTGAGGCAATCGCTGTACTCATGAATTTTAATTTGAACATTTCCGAAATCGTGACAACTTCGAAAGTCGGCGACGTGGATTTTCTTTGTTACGGCGATTTGCCCGAAATGACTGACGAAAAAAATTTTCTCGACAAAATTCGCTCCGCCGATTCGCCGATAAAAAATTTTTACTCGATTCGATCGGCGATTGATTTTAAAGCCCGTCGCGCGGAGTATGAATCATTGCTTTACAAGTTTGCAAACTCCGACGAGGCCGATGCCCCCTGCACCATGATTTTTACTTCCGGCTCGACCGGCAAACCCAAAGGCGTAATTTTGTCTGCCTACAACATACTGAACGCCGCCAATGTCAATTACTTTGACCAAACTCTTCGCCCCGACGACAGGACTTGTATGATTTTGCCTTTCTTTCATATCTTCGGACTTGTCGCGGGAATTTTTGCCAATGCGCTTGCCGACTCGACACTTTTCATTCCGCCGAATATCAGAACGAATACTTTGCTGAATTTAATTTCCCGTGAACGTTGCACAATTTTTCATTCCGTGCCGACAATGTTAATAGCCCTCATCAACAATAAAAATTTCAGCGCGGATAAACTCTCCACCTTGCGTTGCACTATTATAAGCGGCGCGGCGGCTACCTCTTCGCAAATTAAAATGTTCCGAGAAAAAATGCCGAACAATCATTTTTTGTCGAGTTACGGCTTGAGCGAAATGGCTCCCGTCAGCATTACAAACTACAACGACACCGACGAACATCTGTTGCACACCGTCGGACACCCCGTAAAAAATATTGAAATTAAAATTTTAAACCCCGACGCGGACGGAATCGGCGAAATTTTAGTTCAAGGATTCAATTTGATGACTTGCTACTACAAATTAAGCGAAGCTGATCAATCGATCGACCAAGACGGCTGGTTGCACACCGGCGATCTCGGTTCACTGCAACCTGACGGCTATTTGAAGTTGACGGGCAGAATTAAAGAACTGATTATTCGCGGCGGTGAAAATATTATGCCCGGCGAAGTCGAAGCGGTCATTTCTAAGTTTGACATAGTCGACAATGTAAAAGTTATCGGTCTGCCCAGTGATTTTTTCGGCGAAGAAGTTTGCGCCTGCATAAAATTAAAGACCGGCAAAATTTTCGACGAGGAAAAATTCCGCGCTGAACTTTCTGCCGACCTTGCACGATATAAAATTCCTTCCAAGTTTGTTATCGTCGACGAATTTCCCATGCTCGGCACAGGAAAAATCGACACCGCGACGCTGAAACGCCAAATTCTCGGCAAATAACAAAATTGATTTTTATTTTCACGAATGTAGATGCGAAAAACAAAATTCACGAAAAAAATATTTAACGGCTCAAATGTGAAAGTTAGATCCGTTTTTTTTCAGGCAAAGTCGCCGGCATGTACTGTCTCGAACACATGAAACAAAATAAGCAAATGTTTGAAACGCGCACTTGATAAAGGAATCGTTACAATTACCGTTGCCAACGAAAAATTTGAAGACCTTGAAGCGGCAATGGAAAAACGTTTCGGATTGAAAGAATGTTTTATAGTTCCGAAGTCTTACGATCTTCTTGCGGTCAAACAATCGATGGGGCGTGCGGGTCTTCAACTTCTGCGCAGAATTGTCTCGAATAATTTAACCATAGGTCTGGCGTGGGGAACTTCGATCCGTGAGCTTACTCGTTACGCGGAAAATTCTAAACTGCCGAAAATTGATGCGGATTTTATTCCTCTCGACGGCGGTCCTGAAAATATAGACAGCGAATATCACGTCAACACTCTTTGCTATGAACTTTCTAAGGCATTCGGCGGAAGATGCCATTACATTTACGCGCCGACAATCACTCGAACGTCTGAAATCAGAAACGCGATTGTTCAAGACATCAACTACGAAAAAATTTCTGCTCTGTGGGAAAAGTTGGACATCGGGATTGTAGGAATCGGTGCGCCGGTTAAATCCTCAAATCTTATCTGGATGGGCGAATTTGGAAAACAAGCGATTGAATCACTTCGGACTACAGGTGCGGTCGGTAAAATTTGTTCTATGCTTATAGAAACATGAACGAGAACAAAATTTTTGAGTCCCGTTAATTCGTGCAGAAAATTTTTTGCCGCAATGAATACAAATTCTGATTTCACGCTTTTTCAGTGCCTTATTTGCACATTCCGCAGAACAATATTTGCGGTGTTTGCTGATAACGTCAGAAAAAATTTTTCCGCAAATCGGACAAGATTTTTCCTCTTGCCGTTTAAGAAATTCCCCTAAGCATTTTTTTTGAGCAAAATTTTGCATCATCACTCGTTGAAAATTCTCTGCCGCAAATTTCACAGGTTTTTATTTTCATATCGCGTTTTCTCTCGGCAAGTTTTTTACACTTTTGAGAGCAATAATTATTATTGCCACGATTAACAGATTCATATTCGCAACCGCAAACTTTGCAAATAAATTTTGTCTTCTTCTCGGGAGATTTTTTTGTTTTGTGTGACAGATGAATTTTCTTATGTTCTTCTTTGGTAAGCAATACAAGATTAGAAATATTGTTATTTTCTTTGTCAAAATTGCTGTGATGAACATCATAGCCTTCGGGAATTTCGCCCATTGTAAAAGCAACTGTACCTGTTCGAACGGAACGCCCAACAGGATTAAAAGCCTCTGTAAATGCTTTGGCGTCGTCGATAGTGTTGGCTTGCCGCAAACGTCCGCCCGAAAATAATTTGTGCGACAAGAGCGACTTTCTGCGCGAACTCAAAGCCGAAATTCGGACTGCGCTTGATAAAATACAACAGGCGAATATCGCACCGGTCGACATGGCTCAAGCGGCTATCGGTCCCGGCATCAGCGTCTATTCGCGCTACGAAAGAATCACCGACATGAACGATAACACCGTCAGTGTCCGCACGATATGAAGTGCACCAGTTTGTCAAACAATTTTTAACCATAAAATAAGTTAGGGTTACAATCCAAAATGAACTTCAACAGGAGTACGACAGTTCAAACTTTGATGAAGTCGCTTTTCGTTGTAAAACTTGAAATAAACATTGATGCCGGTGCGAGCCTCACGCGGAGTATCATACTCATTCGGATAAATATTTTCATATTGATTTTGCAACCCTTAAATAAATCGGTGTATTTTGAACTCGTAAAATGACTGCCTCCGAATTCATAATTTCAGGAACGGCTTCGGATAAGGCTTTTTGACAAGTTTCAAGTACAAAGCCGGATACGGGTAAATTTTGTTTTCCTTGTCGGACTTGCTTGAACTCGGACGCGGATAAATTGCACGGATTCCCATTTCTTGCATATGTTTCGGATCGAGCGAAATTCCGTAATGACCGGCAAGCCAAACCTTGATTCGACGATAGCCGAAAAACGGATACGCCGTATAAATTTCGTCAATAAAACG